>NZ_JBMNDO010000086.1:0-35386 GCF_052542855.1 Streptomyces sp. SAS_281 | reverse complement strand
GCGCCCTGTGCCGACCATCAGCGCGGTCGGTGTGGCGAGGCCCAGGGCGCACGGGCAGGCGATGATCAGGACCGCCACCGCCGCCGTGAACGCGGCCGTCACGTCGTCGGTGGCCAGCAGCCATCCGACGAGCGTGGCGAGGGCGATGAGCAGGACGACCGGGACGAACACCGCCGAGATCCGGTCCGCGAGGCGCTGCGCCGCCGCCTTGCCGTTCTGCGCGTCCTCGACCAGCTTCGCCATCCGGGCCAGCTGGGTGTCCGCGCCGACGCGGGTCGCCTCGACCACGAGACGGCCGCCTGCGTTGAGCGTCGCACCGGTCACCGCGTCGCCCGCACCCACGTCCACGGGGACGGACTCGCCGGTGAGCATGGACGCGTCCACCGCCGAGGAGCCCTCGACCACGGTGCCGTCCGTGGCGATCTTCTCGCCCGGCCGGACCAGGAAGCGGTCGCCCACGACGAGTCGGCCGACGGGCACGCGGACCTCGGTGCCGTCACGCAGGACCGTCACGTCCTTGGCTCCGAGGTGCATCAGGGCGCGCAGCGCGGACCCGGCCCTCCGCTTGGACTTCGCCTCCAGATAGCGGCCCAGCAGGATGAAGGTGACGACGCCCGCCGCGACCTCCAGGTAGAGGGTGGACGAGGCGTCGGCCCGGGAGGCCGTCAGGTCGAAGCCGTGCCGCATGCCGGGCATCCCGGCGTCCCCCAGGAACAGCGCCCACAGCGACCAGCCGAAGGCGGCGAGGGTCCCGACGGACACGAGGGTGTCCATGGTGGCCGCGCCGTGCCTCAGGTTGGTCCAGGTGGCCCGGTGGAAGGGCAGCCCGCCCCAGACCACGACGGGCGCGGCGAGGGTGAGCGAGAGCCACTGCCAGAAGTCGAACTGGAGGGCGGGGACCATCGCCAGGGCGACCACGGGGGCGGCGAGCACGGCGGAGACGACGAGCCGCTGCCGGAGGGCGGTGAGGGCGGTGAGGGCGGTGTCGGAGTGGGGCGGGGCTTCCGGTTCTTCTTCCGCTTCCGGATGGGGTGCGCGGGGTGCGGGCCCAGGGGCCTGCGGGGCCTCCGGGGCCTGCGGGGCTTCCGTGGCGGCGGCCTCGGGGGCCTGCGGTACGGCGCCGGGCACCGGCTTCGCCGTGTAGCCGGTCCTCTCCACCGTGGCGACGAGATCGGTCACGGAGACGGCGGCGCCGTCATAGCTGACGCGGGCCTTCTCCGTGGCGTAGTTCACGGTGGCCGTGACGCCGTCCATCCGGTTGAGCTTCTTCTCGACGCGGGCCGCGCACGACGCGCAGGTCATCCCGCCGATCATGAACTCGGCCCGGGAGGGCTCCGCCGCCGGGGCGCCGGCCTCCGTCGCGGTGTGGGTGTCCGATGCGCTGTGCATGTCCGAGCTCCTGGAACGCCGACCGGGCCGTACCCCACCAGTATCTGCCGGTCGGTGCGGCCCGGTCGGGACGGGGTGACGCGGGTGGGTGGTTGCCGGTGGCGGTCAGGCGCGGCCGGTGAGCTCGTAACCGGCCTCGTCGACGGCGGCGCGTACGGCCTCGTCGTCCAGGGGGCCCTGCGAGACCACCGTCACCTGCCCCGTGGACGCCACGGCCTTCACGGAGGTGACACCCTCGATGGCGGAGACCTCCTCGGAGACGGCGCCCTCGCAGTGGCCGCAGGTCATGCCGGTCACCTGGTAGACGGTGGTCACGCCGGACTGCCCGGCATCGGCGCCCGCGCTGTCGTGGCAGGAACCGCTGGGCGAGCAGCAGGAGCCGGTCGCCTGGGGGAGCTGGGTCTCGGCGGTCATGGTGTTCTCCTCTTCGACGGGCACACGGGGCGGAGGGGTGCGCAGCAGTGCGCCTCCACGTTCCCCACTTTATACCCCTAGGGGGTATGGCGCGAGTAGGGTACGGCTGTCGTGTCGTCGGGGATCACGGGTTCGGGGCACCGGCGGAGGGCCGTCTCCACCTCCCGGATGTACGCCTCCCGCTCGTCCCCCGCGCGCCAGGGGCACGCCCGGCCCGGACGTGAGGCCGGACCGGGCGGGTGCCCCGCCGCCGTCACGCCCCGGCGTCGACCGGGACGTCGCCCCGCCAGAGCGCGGCCCAGGTGCCCGCGTCGACCAGGCCGGTGCTGAGCAGGGGCGGGTGGTCGGCCTGGAAGCGCCGGACGGCGTCCAGGGTGCGCAGGCCGAACGTCCCGTCCACCGCGTCCCACGGCAGGTAGCGCCGGTTGGCCAGCATGCACTGCACCTGGAAGGCGCGGTCGCCCCGGTCGCCGAAGACGGTCGGCCCGTCCCCGTCGTAGAAGGCGCACACGGGGCTGGAGCCGGCCGGCGGCACGTTCTCGGCGTCGGCGGCGGCCCCCGGGGCCCCGGCCACGGCGGCGGCCAGCGCGAGGGCGGCCAGGAGCCCGGTGGTCAGGGCCGAGGCACCGGCGGACCGGGGCGGGGACTGCGGGGACAAGGGGGTGCGGGACATGGCGATCGCTCCTCGGTGAGTGCGGGGGGCGGGCCCGGGGGCCCGGTCTCACCGAGGACAACAGCCCGTACTGGCCTCACGTCACTGCCCGGCGCCGGGCGAGCCCCGGACGTGTCAGGGCCTCCCGCAGGAGCGGAGGTGGCCGATGCGCCCCGCCGTACGTCTCCCTCGCGCGCCGGCTGCTCGGTCCGCGTGGTGAGGTGACGCCACTGTTCGGCGGTGAGGACCCGGTCCTCCCGTACCTCGCCCGTCTTCTCGTCGCGCCGGAAGGAGGAGATGACCACGAGGTGGCCGGCGCCCATCGCCCGGGTGAGTGCCGCGATACCGGCGACATGCGCCCAGGTCCGGTCCCAGACGTCCGGCCCGTGGTGCAATCCGGTGAAAACGGTGCCCGCCGAGACGGAGAGCCCCCGGCTGCCGGTCTCGTCCGCGAGGCGGGCCGGATCGGTCGGGAGGCAACCGCACGGACCCAGCTCGATCCACTCGTGGCCCGCGGCGGATACCTCGTCCGGGAAGCGCCGCCACGGCACCTGCCGGGGATCGTCGGGGAACCACACCCCCCAGGAGCCGGGCGCGGAGCCGATGCGGATGCAGGGCGATGCGGAGGGCGGGGAGGACGTCATGCCCGAGCCTCACCACATGCGGAGACGGGCGTCGAGGGTACATCCGTATGTCCGTACAAATGATTGACGGTGATCCAAGCGGAGATGATCCAGGTACAGGCGCCCAGTCGAAGGGATGTCGCATGCCTGAGCAGCCGTACGACGTGATCACCATGGGGCGGATCGGGGTGGACCTCTACCCCCTGCGGACGGGTGTGCCGCTGGCCCGGGTCGAGACCTTCGGGAAGTTCCTCGGCGGCTCCCCGTCCAACGTGGCCGTCGCCGCCGCCCGCCTCGGCCGGCGCGCCGCCGTGGTGACCCGGACCGGTGACGACCCCTTCGGCGGCTATCTGCGCGAGCAGCTGCGGGAGTTCGGGGTCGACGACCGGTGGGTGACGCCCGTCGCCGCCTACCCGACCCCGGTCACCTTCTGCGAGGTCTTCCCGCCCGACGACTTCCCGTTGTACTTCTACCGGCAGCCCAAGGCCCCCGACCTGGAGATCCGCGCCTCCGAGCTGGACCTCGAAGCGGTCCGGACGGCCCGGGTGTTCTGGATGACCGGCACCGGCCTGTGCGCCGAGCCGAGCCGTACGGCGACACTCACCGCACTCCGTGCCCGCGACCGCTCGGGCACCACCGTCTTCGACCTCGACTGGCGCCCGATGTTCTGGCCGCCGGACACCTCCGGGCCGAGTGCGTCCGCCCGTTACCGCGAGGCCCTGGCGTACGCGACGGTCGCCGTCGGCAATCTGGACGAGTGCGAGGTCGCCACCGGTGAGCGCGAACCGTACGCGGCGGCCCGCGCCCTCATCGACGCCGGCGTCGAGCTGGCCGTCGTCAAGCGGGGCCCCGCCGGAGTCCTCGCCGTCCACCGCGACGGGACCGTCGCCGATGTGCCGCCGCTCCCCGTGCAGGTGGTCAACGGCCTCGGCGCGGGCGACGCGTTCGGCGGCGCCCTCTGCCACGGACTGCTCGGCGGCTGGGACCTCGCGGACACCATGCGCTACGGCAACGCCGCGGGCGCCATCGTCGCCGCCCGGCTCGCCTGCTCCTCCGCCATGCCGTTCCCGCACGAGGTCGAGGCCGCTCTCGCCGAGGGCGCGGTCACCGTACACGGCGAAGGGGCATGAGCATGCGAGGCGAACCGGCGCACCACCTCCCGGCGGGCTCCACCGCGCACGGCCCCTACGCCCTGGACATCGGCCCGGACCAGGCCGGCTGGGAGCGCTCGGGGCTCCGCGTGCTGGAGCTGGAGCCGGGAGGAGTTCACACACTTGTCACCGGGGAGAGCGAGTGGATCGTACTGCCGTTGACCGGCAGCTGTACGGTGCACATCTCAGATGAGATCTTTGAACTGCTGGGCCGTAGGAGCGTGTTCAGCGGCGTTTCCGACTTCGCCTATGTACCGCGCGACGCCCACGCACAGATCGCCTCCGGCGCAGGCGGCCGCTTCGCCCTGGCAGGAGCGAAGTGCGAGCGACGACTCCCCGCTCGCTACGGCCCCGCGCCGGAGGTACGCGTGGAACTGCGCGGCGCCGGCGGCTGCTCCCGCCAGGTCAACAACTTCGCCGCCGCCGACGCCTTCGACTGCGACCGGCTCATCGCCGTGGAAGTCCTCACCCCCGGCGGCAACTGGTCCTCCTACCCGCCGCACAAACACGACGAGGACCACCCGGGCGAGGAATCCGTCCTGGAGGAGATCTACTACTTCGAGGTCGAGGACGGCGGCCTCGGCTACCACCGGGTCTCCCCGTCCCGCCCCGGCGGTACGGACGTGCTGGCCGAGGTCCGCAGCGGCGACGCGGTCCTCATCCCGGACGGCTGGCACGGCCCGTCCATCGCCCAGCCAGGACGCACCCTGTACTACCTCAACGTCATGGCGGGCCCCGGCGAGAAGCGCGAGTGGCTGATCCGCGACCACCCCGACCACACCTGGGTCCGCGACACCTGGCCGTCCCAGCCGGTCGACCCCCGGCTGCCGCTCCACGGACCGGAGGACCACGCATGACCGCGACGCCCGGCACCACCGGACCGGCCGGGGAGGCCACCCGCCGCCTCACCACCGCCCAGGCACTCGTCGCCTTCCTCGCGCGCCAGTACGCCGAACGCGACGGCGAGCGCCACCGGCTGATCGCCGCCACCTGGGGCATCTTCGGCCACGGCAACGTCGCCGGAGTCGGCCAGGCGCTCCTGGAGACCGGTCCCGCGATGCCGTACCTCCAGGGCCGCAACGAACAGGCCATGGTCCACGCGGCCGTCGGCTACGCCCGCCAGTCGGGCCGGCTGTCCGCCCAGGCCGTCACCACGTCCATCGGCCCCGGCGCCACCAACCTCGTCACCGGCGCCGCCCTCGCCACCGTCAACCACCTCCCCGTCCTGCTGCTGCCCGGCGACACCTTCGCGACCCGCCCCGCCGACCCCGTGCTCCAGCAGCTGGAAGTGGCGTACGCGGGCGACGTCTCCGTCAACGACTGCCTGCGCCCCGTCTCCCGCTACTTCGACCGGATCACCCGCCCCGAGGCCCTGATCCCGGCCGCGCTGCACGCGATGCGGGTCCTCGCCGACCCGGCGGAGACCGGCGCGGTCACCCTCGCGCTGCCGCAGGACGTCCAGGCCGAGGCGTACGACTGGCCGGCGGAGTTCTTCGCGGAGCGCGTCTGGCACGTCCGCCGCCCCGCCCCCGACCCGTACGAACTCGACCGGGCCGCACGGGCCGTGCGCGCCGCCCGCCGCCCGCTGATCATCGCGGGCGGCGGGGTGCACCACAGCGCCGCCGAGGACGCCCTCGCCGCGTTCGCCGCCGCCACCGGCATCCCCGTCGCCTCCACCCAGGCCGGCAAGGGCTCCCTGCGCCACGACCACCCCGCCGACGTCGGCGGCATCGGCCACACCGGGACCGCCTCCGCGGACGGCCTCGCCCGCACCGCCGACCTCGTCATCGGCATCGGCACCCGGTACACCGACTTCACCACCGCGTCGGCGACCCTCTTCCAGAACCCCGGCGTCCGCTTCCTCAACGTCAACCTCACCGGCTTCGACGCCCACAAGCTCGCCGCGCTCCCCCTCGTCGCCGACGCCCGCACCGCCCTCGACGCCCTCACCGAGGCCCTGGCCGGACACCGTACGGACCCCGCGTACGCCACCGAGTACACCGAGGCCAAGGCGCGCTGGGAGCGGCGCGTCGACGCCGCGTACGCCACGCCCGACCCGGCGGCCCGCCCCACCCAGACCCAGGTCCTCGGCCTCCTGGACGAGCTGGTCACCGATGAGGACATCCTCATCAACGCGGCCGGTTCGCTCCCCGGCGACCTGCACAAGCTCTGGCGGACCCGCTCCCCGCGCCAGTACCACGTGGAGTACGGCTTCTCCTGCATGGGCTACGAGATCCCCGCCGCGATCGGCGTGCGGATGGCGGCCCCCGACCGGCCCGTCTGGGCACTCGTCGGCGACGGCACCTACCTCATGAACCCCACCGAGATCGTCACCGCCGTCCAGGAGGACCTGCCGGTCAAGCTGGTCGTCCTCCAGAACCACGGCTACGCCTCGATCGGCGGCCTCTCCGAGGCGACCGGCGGCGAACGCTTCGGCACGGACTACCGCCACCGCACCGCCGACACCCGCTTCACCGGCCCCCCGCTCCCCGTGGACCTCGCCGCCAACGCGGCCTCGCTCGGCATGCGGGTCCTGCGCGCCGGGACGGTCGCCGAGCTGCGGGCGGCCCTGGCCGAGGCCCGCGCCGCCGACCGGCCCGTCTGCGTACACGTGGAGACGGAAACGCCCGGCGCCGGACAGGGGCCCCCGGAGGCGCAGGCGTGGTGGGATGTCCCCGTGGCCGGGACGGCCACCCGCCCCGCGGCGGTCGAAGCACGGAAAGAGTACGAACGACACAGCGCCGGCCGACGCCGTCACCTCTGAAGGAGCCACAGCATGAAGACCGTGAACCACTGGATCGGTGGCAAGACCGTCGAAGGCACCTCGGGCAACTACGGCGAGGTCACCGACCCCGCCACCGGCGCCGTCACCACCCGGGTCGCGTTCGCCTCGCCCGACGAGGCGGACACGGCGGTGGCCGCCGCGAAGGACGCGTACCGGACCTGGCGCGACTCCTCGCTGTCCGCCCGCACGGCGGTCCTCTTCCGCTACCGCGCGCTGCTGGACGCCCACCGGGACGAGATCGCCGCGCTGATCACCGCCGAACACGGCAAGGTGCACTCCGACGCGCTGGGCGAGGTGGCGCGCGGCCTGGAGATCGTCGAGCTGGCCTGCGGGATCACGACACAGCTCAAGGGCGAGCTGTCCACGCAGGTCTCGAACCGGGTCGACGTGTCCTCGATCCGTCAGCCGCTGGGTGTCGTCGCGGGGATCACGCCGTTCAACTTCCCGGCCATGGTGCCGATGTGGATGTTCCCGCTCGCCATCGCCTGCGGCAACACCTTCGTGCTCAAGCCCAGCGAGAAGGACCCGTCCGCCGCCAACCTGCTCGCCGAGCTGGCCGCCGAGGCCGGGCTGCCGGACGGCGTGCTCAACGTGCTGCACGGGGACCGGGTCGCCGTCGACGCCCTCCTGAACCACCCGGACGTGGCCGCCGTCTCCTTCGTCGGCTCGACGCCCATCGCCCGCCACATCCACGCCACCGCCTCGGCGAACGGCAAGCGCGTGCAGGCGCTCGGCGGCGCGAAGAACCACATGCTGGTGCTGCCCGACGCGGACCTGGACGCCGCCGCCGACGCCGCCGTCTCGGCCGCGTACGGCTCGGCGGGGGAGCGCTGCATGGCGATCTCCGCCGTCGTCGCCGTGGGCGCGATCGGCGACGAGCTGGTCGCCCGCATCAAGGAGCGGGCCGCCCGGATCAAGATCGGCCCCGGCACGGACCCCTCGTCCGAGATGGGCCCGCTCATCACCGCCGCCCACCGCGACAAGGTCGCCTCCTACGTCACCGGCGCGGCGGCCCAGGGCGCCGAAGTGGTCCTCGACGGCACCGGATTCACCGTCGACGGCTTCGAGGACGGCCACTGGACCGGCCTCTCGCTCCTCGACCACGTCTCCACCGACTCCGACGCCTACCGGGACGAGATCTTCGGCCCGGTCCTGTGCGTGCTGCGCGTGGAGACGTACGAGGAGGGCGTCGCCCTCATGAACGCCTCGCCGTACGGCAACGGCACCGCGATCTTCACCCGCGACGGCGGTGCGGCCCGCCGCTTCCAGCTGGAGATCGAGGCGGGCATGGTCGGCGTCAACGTGCCGATCCCGGTGCCGGTCGGCTACCACTCCTTCGGCGGCTGGAAGGACTCCCTCTTCGGCGACCACCACGTCTACGGCAACGACGGCGTCCACTTCTACACCCGCGGCAAGGTCACCACGACCCGCTGGCCCGACCCGGCCGACGCCCCGGCGGGCGTGGACCTGGGCTTCCCCAGGAACCACTGACCCCGCGACACGGGCCGGAGCCCCAGCCCCGGCCCGTACTCAGCCCAGCTCCAGCACCCCGACCGTCTGGTCCCCGCTCGTCTCGCCCGTGGGCCGGAAGCCGAGCCCGAGGTAGAAGCCCTCGGGGCCGTCGTCGCCCGGGTGCCAGGTGACGTACATCCGCGTGCCGCCGCGCCGGCGGATCTCGTCGCCCACGCACCCGACCGCGAACCGCCCGTAGCCGCGCCCCTGTTCGCCCGCCGCGATGTTGAGGCGCCACAGCCCGGAGCGGATGTCCCGCCCGGTGCCGTCGCCCGCGAAGTCCATGTCCAGGAACGCCATGAGGAAGCCGACGAGCCGGTCCCCGTCGAACACGAGCCGGGGCCAGGCTCTCTCCCCATGCGCGTACGCCTCGGCGAGGGACTTCACGACCGGCGCCACCAGGTGCTCCTGGTCGGGCCGGACGCGCAGGCCGATCGCGTCGTCGACATGGTCGGCGGTGACCTCGGCCAGCCTCAGCGAAGTAGTCATACGAGAACGGTAGACGCCGAGGTCAACCGGATTTTCGACGCGCGCACGACCGCAGGGCCACTCCCCCGGAGTGGCCCTGCGGAGTCCTGATGGGTGGTCAGCGGTCCGAGGAGGCGGCGGCCTCGGCCGCGATCATGCGCTCCATGGGGACGACCCCGAAGCGGCCCGAGACGAGGAAGGCCAGCACCATCGAGGCGATCATGAGCACCGTCCCGGCCCACACCATCGTCTCGACCGGCACCGTGTACGCGCCCACGGCCCGCACCGCGCACTCGGCGAGCAGCGCGCCGCCCCACACCGCCGAGAACCGGGTCTCGGCCCTGCGGAAGGCAGGCGAACCGGCGGAGAGCCGTTCCCATGCGGCCGTCTTGCCGGCCTCGCCCCGGGTCAGCCACGGCCGCAGGCCCGCCGACAGCATCGGCCGGCCCCGCACCGCCGTCACCAGGAACGCCAGGCCGACGATGCTGCTCACCCCGCTGTCCTTGAGGAGCATCAGCCGCGGGTCACCGGCCACCAGCCCCAGCAGCAGCGAGACCACGTTGACCGACACCATCAGCGCCGCGAGGCCGTTGAGCCGGCGCTCGCGCACCGCGCCCCACACGGTCCGGACCGCCGGAACCACGCTGCTCCAGGCCAGCGCGGCGAAGGTGGAGAACCCCACCGCCGTCAGCGCGTAGTACGCGGCGAGCGGCAGCGCGACGTCCACCAGCAGCGGCTTCAGGCTGTCCACGAGGGCCTTGCGGGGTGCGAGCGGAGTGGCGCCGGCCGGGGCGTCGACGGCGGGGGCGGTGAGTGTGGCGGCCGGGCTGCTCATGTCGGTTCCTCCCGTTGCGGCGGCGCCTTCGTGGCTCCCGCTCTCGACACGTACAGACTGCCGAAGCGGCCCCCTTCCCCGGCAGAGCCGCGTGTACTGACCTCCGCATGACGAATGTCATGGCGTTCGTCATGCGGTTGTACGGCTCCGGGCGCGTGACCTGATCGTTGCCGTGCGGCGTACAACCGCGAACGGCCCCGTGCGGTCCCACAGACGGTCCGGTTTTCAAGGGGAGGGGACGAACGCTCATGGCGAAGAAGACGATCCGGAACGCGGTGGTGGCCGGGGGAGCGGCGGCCGTGTTCACCGCGATGGCGGCGGCACCGGCGGGAGCGGCGGAAGGGGGAGCCTCCTTTTCCCGGGTATCGCTCAACGGCGGTAAGCCGATCGTGGTCGGTGTGCAGGAGGTGGTCGTGGCACACGGGACCTTCCGGATGACCACCACGCGCAGGTTCGAGTTCGGGCCGACCGTGTATCCGTACCGGGGAAGTCTGGAGGGCGGGGACAGCCTGTGGAGCACCATCACCACCAGTGACTGCCGTCCCGTGGCGAAGGGGATCTGCGACTTCGAGGAATGGCTGGAGATCGACCCGCGCCACATCGACTTCGGCAACGAGGACGCGGGTACCTGGAAGACCGCCGCCGAGATCTGGTACGTCGGTGACGACTACGACAAGGACGGCCTGAACATCCCGGTCCAGGTCCAGCGCGCCACCCGCGTCACCGTCAACGCCGCGCCCGAGCCCGTCATCACGGGCAGGACCATCACCGTGACCGGCAAGGTAACCCGGGCGAACTGGGACACGCACACGTACCAGGGGTACGCGGGCCGCACGGTCAGCCTGCAGTTCAAGGCGGACGGCGCGTCCTCCTACACGACGGTCAAGAAGGTGACGTCCGGCTCGACGGGGGCGCTCAGGACCACCGTGAAGGCCGCCGAGTCCGGCACCTGGCGGTGGAACTACTACGGGAACTCCACCTCCGGAGCGAAGGCGTCGACCGGGGACCACGTCACCGTGTGGTCCGGCGTCCGCGTGATGCACGCCGCCCGGTAGCGCCGGGCCGGAAACTCGTTCGCCCTTTCCACGCCCCGGTGCTGGGATGGCCGCGTGACCGCAGCCATCCCGCCCCAGCACGAGATCCGCGCCCTCCACACCGCCGGAACCGTGACCGTCTACCAGGCGTACAGGCCGTCGCTCGGGCTGCCCGCCGCCCGCGACGGGCGTTTCCCGGCCGCCTGGAAGCGCGACCGCATGACGTGGATCAAACCGAGCTTCCTGTGGATGATGTACCGCTGCGGCTGGGGGACGAAGGAGGGCCAGGAGACCGTTCTCGCCGTCGAGATCACCCGCGAGGGCTTCGACTGGGCGCTCGGCCACGCCGAACTCTCCCACTACGAACGCGGCGTGCACCCGGACCGCGCCACCTGGCGGCGCGACCTGCGCCGGGCCCCCGCCCGCATCCAGTGGGACCCCGAGCGCGACCTGCACCTGAACCGGCTCCCGTACCGCTCGCTCCAGCTCGGCCTGGCCGGGGAGGCGTCCCGGCGGTACGCGGACGAGTGGACGGTCGCGATCCGCGATGTCACGCCGCTGGCCCGGGAGATCCACACGCTGGTCCGGGCGGGCGAGACGGAGGCCGCGACCGCGCTGCTGCCCGCCGAGTCGCCGTATCCGCTGCCGCGGAGCACCCCGCTGCCCACGGCTCGGGAAGCCGCCTGAGCCCACCCCGTCAGCTCTGCGATCTCCCGCGCGATGTCCACCGGAGCGTGCGGGTCGCGCGACGCGACCGGCGTCCGGGCATACCGCGTCCGGAGTACGCGGGCCGCACCCGTACGTCTTGAGGATGCCCGGGAGTTCCGCCCGGGGGCAGGCGGGACCGGGCGGCGGGACGCATAGGCTCGGCGCATGGACTCCCCCGAAGCGCGTACGTCCCGGTGGCGGCGGCTGCTGCCCCGCACCCGAGGCCGGTGGGCGGCGGCCGGCGCCGCGCTCCTCGTGCTCGCCGGTGCGGGCACCTGGACGGCGGTGGCCGACGACAGCGGGCCGGCCGTGCACCGCCAGGACCGGATGATGCGCGTCGACGGGGTGTCCCTGGACACGTCGTACTTCACGGCGGGGGGCGGTGGGCGCCGGCCCGCCGTGCTCATCGGCCACGGATTCGGCGGCAGCAAGGCGGAGACCCGGGCGCAGGCCGAGCAGCTGGCCCGCGACGGGTACGCCGTCCTCACCTGGTCCGCGCGCGGATTCGGCAGGTCGGGCGGCGAGATCGGGCTGAACGCGCCCGACCGCGAGGTCGAGGACGTGTCCCGGCTGATCGACTGGCTCGCCGGCCGCCCCGAGGTACGGCTCGACGCCGAGGGCGACCCCCGCGTGGGCGTCACCGGGGCGTCCTACGGCGGGGCCGTCTCGCTGCTCGCCGCCGGGTACGACCACCGGGTCGACGCGATCGCCCCGCAGATCACCTACTGGAACCTCGCCGACGCGCTCTTCCCCGACGGGGTGTTCAAGAAGCTCTGGGCCGGGATCTTCGTCAACTCCGGCGGCGGCTGCGGCAACTTCGAGAAGGAGCTGTGCGACCTGTACGAACGGGTCGCCGTCAGCGGGAAGCCGGACGCCGCCGCGCGCGCCCTGCTCACCGAGCGTTCCCCGAGCGCCGTCGCCGGCCGCATCAAGGCCCCCGCGCTCATCGTGCAGGGCCAGACCGACTCCCTGTTCCCGCTCGGCCAGGCCGACGCCATGGCGAAGGCCATCGCCGCCAACGGCGCTCCCGTCTCCGTCGACTGGGCGGCCGGCGGGCACGACGGGGGCGACATGGAGACCGGCCGGGTACAGAAGCGGATCACCGGCTGGTTCGACCGCTACCTGAAGGGGGAAGAGGGCGCCGGCACCGGCCCCGCCTTCCGCGTCACCCGGACCGGC
Source organism: Streptomyces sp. SAS_281 (assembly GCF_052542855.1). Classification (NCBI taxonomy): domain Bacteria; kingdom Bacillati; phylum Actinomycetota; class Actinomycetes; order Kitasatosporales; family Streptomycetaceae; genus Streptomyces; species Streptomyces sp. SAS_281. The sequence continues at coordinate 22,636 of NZ_JBMNDO010000086.1, read as the reverse complement.
GGTATCGACTCCACGGACGGCGCCGCCCTCACCCGCGGCGCGAGCGGCGACACGTACCCGGGCCTGCACAGCGGCCCCGAGGCCGTCCGACTGCACGGGCGCACCCAGAAGATCGGCAACCCCGCGGGGGCCAACCCGCCGTCGATCTCCGCCGTGCCCGGCGTCGGCGGCTCGCTCGCCCGGCTCTCCGCCCTCGGCGTCGGCGGCCTCGCCCTCGACTTCCCCGGCCAGTACGCCCGCTTCGACTCCGCCCCGCTGCCCGCCGCCCGCCGCATCACCGGCGCCCCCACGGTCCGGGTGACCGTGAAGGCCGACCACGGTGACGCGGTCCTGTTCGGCAAGGTGTACGACGTGTCGCCGGACGGGAAGCGGCAGGTGCTGCCCGCCCAGCTCGTCGCCCCGTACCGGATCACACCCGCGCGGCAGGGCAAGCCGGTCGAGCTGACCCTGCCCGCCGTCGACCACGAACTCGACGCGGGCCACCGCCTCCGCCTCGTCCTCGCCGCGACCGACCTCGGCTACGCGTCCCCGGCCGAGCCGGCCACGTACACCGTCACCCTCGACGGGCCCCTCACGCTTCCCACCGCGCCCGGTCTGGAAACCGCCTCGGCCGCGCTGCCCTGGTGGACCTGGGGGCTGCCGGCCGCCGCTCTGGTGATCGCCGCGGTCCTGCTGCTCACCGCCCGGCGGCGTACCGCGACGCCCGCACCCGACCCCGCGCTCGCCGACGTACCGCTCCAGATCACGGGCCTGTCCAAGAAGTACGCCAAGTCGGCGGACAGGTACGCCGTGCGCGACCTCTCCTTCCGTGTAGAGAAGGGGCAGGTGCTCGGGCTGCTGGGCCCCAACGGCGCCGGGAAGACCACCACCCTGCGCATGCTCATGGGGCTCATCACCCCCGACGACGGCGAGATCCGCGTCTTCGGGCGGGCCATCCGCCCCGGCGCGCCCGTGCTGTCCCGGGTCGGCTGCTTCGTGGAGGGCGCGGGCTTCCTGCCGCACCTGTCCGGGCGCGCCAACCTGGAGCTGTACTGGAAGGCCACGGGACGCCCCGACGAGGACGCGCGTATCGACGAGGCCCTGGAGATCGCCGGGCTCGGTGACGCCCTGGCCCGCGCCGTGCGCACGTACTCGCAGGGCATGCGGCAGCGGCTCGCCATCGCCCAGGCCATGCTCGGCATGCCGGACCTGCTCATCCTGGACGAGCCGACCAACGGGCTGGACCCGCCGCAGATCCGCGAGATGCGGGACGTGATGATCCGGTACGCGGCCGGCGGCCGCACCGTGATCGTCTCCAGCCACCTCCTGTCCGAGGTCGAGCAGTCCTGCACGCATCTGGTCGTCATGGACCGGGGCAGACTCGTCCAGGCGGGCCCCGTCGCCGAGATCACCGGCTCCGGCGACATGCTCCTGGTCACCGCCGCCGACCCGCTCACCGAACCCCTCGTGGAGAAGGTCGCCGCCCTCCCGGGCATCGGCTCCGCCGTCCGCACCGACGACGGGCACGGGCTGCTGGTCGGCCTCGACGGGGCGACCTCGCCGGAGCTGATCGCCGAACTGGTCCGCCTCGACGTGCCGTTGACGGGCGTCGGCCCGCACCGCCGCCTGGAGGACGCCTTCCTCACCCTGATCTCCGGAGGCTCCGCATGAGCACCGCAGCCGGCCTCGCCGAGGCCCCCGAGGCGCCCGGCTACCGGGCCCGCCACACCCTCCCGCTGCGCGTCGAGGCGGTCCGGCAGCTGCGCCGGCGCCGGACCCTGCTCATGGGCGGGGTGCTGGCCGCGCTGCCGTTCGTCCTGATCATCGCGTTCGCGATCGGCGGCACCCCGGACGGCGGGCCCGGCGGCGGCGACCGGATCACGCTGATGGACACGGCGACCGCGTCCGCCGCGAACTTCGCCGCGACCTGCCTGTTCGTCTCGGCGGGCTTCCTGCTCGTCGTCCCGGTGGCGCTGTTCTGCGGCGACACCGTGGCCTCCGAGGCGAGCTGGTCCTCGCTGCGCTACCTGCTGGCCGCGCCCGTGCCCCGGGCCAGGCTGCTGTGGAGCAAGCTCGCCGTCGCGCTGGGCTTCAGCCTCGCCGCGATGGTGCTGCTGCCGCTCGTCGCGCTCGCGGCGGGGGCGGCGGCGTACGGCTGGGGGCCGCTCCAGCTGCCGACCGGGGGAGCGCTGCCAGCGGGGGACGCGGTGCCGCGCCTCGCGGTGGTCGTCGCGTTCGTCTTCGTGTCCCAACTGGTGACCGCGGGGCTCGCGTTCTGGCTGTCGACCAGGACGGACGCCCCGCTCGGCGCGGTGGGCGGGGCGGTCGGGCTGACCATCGTCGGCAACGTGCTCGACGCCGTGACCGCGCTCGGCTCCTGGCGCGACTTCCTGCCCGCCCACTGGCAGTTCGCCTGGGCGGACGCGCTCCAGCCCGCCATCGAGTGGGGCGGCATGGCGAAGGGCGCGGCCGTATCGGTGACGTATGCCCTGATCCTGTTCGCTTTCGCCTTCCGGGGGTTCAGCCGTAAGGACATCGTGTCCTGACCTTGACATTCCGCCGGTTCCGCGCTCGTCGTTGCCGCATCGAGATCGTTCCGCAACGCTTTCGTCCGGTCCGGACCGCTCGCTCGCACGTCACATTCATCAGTGCTGACGTGACGACACAGGGGGTACGGGATGGAACACCGCACACGGAAGTACCGGGGCGGGGTGGGGCTGTTGCTCGCGGCGGGCGTCCTGCTCACCGGCTGCTCGGGGGCGGACAGCGGGGACGGCAAGGCGACGTCCGACCAGCGGCGCGCGGGGGCGCCCGCGCCGGCGTACACGGGCGGCGGGACGGACGGGGCGAAGAACGACGACGGGGGCGCCGACCGGCTCAAGGAGACCGCCCCGCCCGACTACCTCTCCACCTTCGCGCTGGACGTCGACACCGCCTCGTACGGCTATGCCCGCCGCACCCTCGCCGACGGCCGGCTGCCCGGCGCGGAGACCGTACGGCCGGAGGAGTTCGTCAACAGCTTCCGCCAGGGCTACCACCGCCCGGAGGGCAACGGCTTCTCGGTCTCCGTCGACGGAGCCAGGGCCGCCGGCGAGGAGGACGGCTGGTCGCTGGTCCGGGTCGGCCTGGCCACCAAGTCCGCCCCCACCACCGGCGAACGACCCCCGGCCGCCCTCACCTTCGTGGTGGACGTCTCCGGCTCGATGAACTCGCCGGACCGCCTCGGCCTGGTCAGGACCTCGCTCGGCATCCTCACGGACGAGCTGCGCGACGACGACTCGATCAGCCTGGTGACCTTCAGCGACGAGGCGGAGACCGTCCTGCCCATGACCCGGCTGGCCGGCCACCGGAGCAAGATCCGCGACGCGGTCGACTCGCTGGAACCCGCCGCCTCCACCAACGTCGGGGCGGGCATCGAGCGCGGGTACGAGGAAGCGGTGGAGGGCCGCCGCAAGGGCGTCAACAACCGTGTCGTCCTGCTCTCCGACGCGCTGGCCAACACCGGCGACACCAAGGCGGACGACATCCTCGAACGGATCGACTCGGCCCGCCGCGAGTACGGCATCACCCTGTTCGGGGTGGGCGTCGGCAGCGACTACGGCGACGCGTTCATGGAGCAGCTGACCAACAAGGGCGACGGCCACACCACGTACATCGCCGACGAGGAGCAGGCCCGCAAGGTCTTCGTGGACCAGCTCCCGGCCCACCTCGAACTGACCGCCCGGGACGCCAAGGCGCAGGTCGCCTTCGACCGTGGGAACGTCGAGAAGTTCAGGCTGATCGGCTACGAGGACCGCAAGGTCGCCGACGAGGACTTCCGTGACGACACCGTGGACGGCGGAGAGGTCGGCCCCGGCCACACCGTCACCGCCCTGTACGCCGTGCGGCTGCGCGACGGCGCCTCCGGCCATGTCGCCACCGCGACCGTGCGCTGGCTCGACCCGAAGACCCGCGAGCCGCACGAGAAGACCGGTTCCGTGGCGACCGGGGCGATCACCGGCAAGCTCTGGGACGGCCGGAGCACCCGCCTCCAGGTGACGGCGGTGGCCGCCTACTTCGCGGAGAACCTGCGCGGCACCAGCCTGCCCGGCGCCCCGGACCTCGGCGAACTCGCCGACCGGGCCGAGAAGCTGGCCACGACGACCGAGGACGTATCCGTGACGAAGCTGGCCGACGCGATCACCCGCGCGGACCGGCTGAAGGGCGGCGCCGGGGACGGAGGGGGCGACCCGGGGGAGGGGGAGATGGGCTGACGGGAGGAGCCGGGGGGAGCGGTCCGCTCCCCCCGGACCCCGCGGTGTTTACGCCGTCACTACACGGACCGCGCTAGCGTGCTGTGCTCCGCGAGAAGAAGGACCCCCCTCGGGGGGAGGTCCGGCGCGGGCGGCTGTGCCGATGCGCCCCCGGCAGGACTCGAACCTGCGGCCAAGCGCTTAGAAGGCGCCTGCTCTATCCACTGAGCTACGGGGGCCGGGTGGTGGCTGCGGTGGTCAGGAGCCCCGGGGCCCGGGCGGTCCGTGACCTTGCCGGATCAAGGATAGGGCTCCGATCGGCTCGACCTCGTTGCTTCACCTGCGTGGCACGATGTGGAGGTTCGGTGAAGCGAAACGATAATCGCAGGTAGGTGCGGATCACGCACCGCTTTTGACGCTTCACGCCACGGGTGTTGTGCACTCGTTATGCCTGCGCCCCACTCATCCCCTCTGTCCGGACGGGGGAACCGGCGCGCAGAGGTGGCTATACGCTTCAAAAAGGCGCCAAAATTGGGCATTCTTCGCATGTGGTGACCTTGGACGTACGGCCTCAGCTCATCGACGCACTCTCCGCCCTGCGCGACAGTGTCGCCGCCGTGCGTCTCCCCCTTCCGCTGCCAGGGGCCCCCCGCGCCAGACAGACCCGGACCGAGCTGCTCGCCCAGCTCGACGACTATCTGCTGCCCCGGCTCAAGGACCCCGAGGCGCCCCTGCTCGCCGTCATCGGCGGATCGACCGGCGCCGGCAAGTCGACGCTCGTCAATTCGCTGGTGGGGCGCCGGGTCAGCGAGGCCGGGGTGCTGCGGCCCACCACCCGCACGCCCGTCCTCGTCTGCCACCCGGACGACCAGCACTGGTTCGCGGGCGTACGGGTGCTGCCGCAGCTCACCCGGGTCTGGCTGCCGCCCGAGGAGCACGCCGAGCCCGGCCAGTGCGACGACCTCGAAGGACCCGACGGCCACGCCGCCGAGGAGGGCACCGCGCTCCGCGTCGAGACCGCGGCCGGGCTGCCGCGCGGGCTCGCCCTGCTGGACGCCCCCGACATCGACTCCCTCGTCGTCCGCAACCGGGTCCTGGCCGCCGAACTCATCTGCGCCGCCGACATCTGGGTCATGGTCACGACGGCCTCCCGGTACGCCGACGCCGTGCCCTGGCATCTGCTCCGTACCGCCAAGGAGTACAACGCCTCGCTCGTCACCGTCCTCGACCGCGTCCCGCACCAGGTGATCGCCGAGGTCTCCCGCCAGTACGGGGCCCTGCTCACCAAGGCCGGGCTCGGCGAGGTGCCCCGGTTCACCATCCCCGAGCTGCCCGAGTCGGCGGGCGGCGGCAGCGGACTCCTGCCCACCACCGCGGTCGCCCCGCTGCGCGCCTGGCTCGCGCACCGCGCCCAGGACCCGGCCGCCCGCCAGCAGGCCGTCGGCCGGACCGCCGCCGGGGTCATCGACTCCCTGGACGTCCGCATGCCCGCGCTCGCCGGCGCCGTCGCCGCGCAGTACGCCGCCGCCGTACGGCTGACGGGTGTGGTCGAGGAGGCGTACGGGAAGGAGGGCGCCCGGCTCCGGCGGAGGCTGAAGAACGGCGGCGCGCTCGCCGGCGACGCCCGGACCCGGTGGCGCGGCTACCCCACGTACAGCACGTCCGAGGAGGTGCTCGACGCGCTCGTCGAGAGCCTGGCCGCGCTCCTGGAGTGCGGCGTCGCCGCCGCCGACGAGCAGATCCGCGCGGTCTGGCGCAAGGAGCCCGCCGCGGCGGGCTTCGCCTTCGAGGCGGCGGGCCGCGAGGAGGGCGGCTGGGGACCGGCCGAGGACATCCGGGGCCGGATCGCCATGACCGTACGCAGGTGGCGCCGGATCCTGGAGGAACTGGCCGAGGAGGAGCTGCGCCTGATGGAGCGCAACACCGCCCCGGACCCCGAGACCGTCGCCACCCTGCTGGCCGCCGCCCTGCTCGGCGGACGCCGCGCCCGCACCGCCGGAGAACAGCTCGCCGAACGCATCGGGGCGCAGGGCGCGCTGCGGCTGCGCGACAAGGGCGGCGCGCTGCTCACCAACTGCCTCGACCACGTGCTGAACGGTGAACGCGACCGGCGGCTCGCGCCCCTGGACGCCCTCGACGTGGCCCCCGAACCGCAGGCCGAACTGATCGCCGCGCTGTCCCTACTGCAGAAGGAGAGGTGGCAGCGATGACTGCCGTCACTGACGAGAATCCGGGGCAGGGCGGGGCCGGGGAGCAGCTGTCCGACGCGTCGTGCTCCGACGCCTCCCGGTCCGGCACCGGCTGGGACGACGGGCTGATCGCCCGGCGCGCGCAGGCCGGCCGGAAGGAGACGGAGCAGACCCCGGACGAGGCCCCCGAGGACGAGGACGACGGACGGCCGCAGGTGGAGGCGTACGTGGACTCCGGCAGCCCGCTCCGGCCCCGCCTGGACGCCCTGCGCGAGCTCGTCGGCCTCTCCCGGGCCCGCCTGGACCGGGCCGCGCTCGCCGAGGCGGGCCGGGTGCTGGACGAGGCGGCGGCCCGGCAGCGGCTCTCCTCCCGGCACACCGTCGTCGCCATCGCCGGGGCGAGCGGCAGCGGGAAGTCGGCCCTCTTCAACGCCCTCGCCGGCGCCCAGCTCTCCGAGACCGGCCTGCGCCGCCCCACCACGTCCTCCCCGCTCGCCTGCTCCTGGACCGACGGGGCCGCCGGACTGCTGGACCGCCTCGCCGTGCCCGGCAGGCTCCGGCGCAGGCCGCAGCCGGGCGGCGCGGCGGCCGACGAGGCGCTCCAGGGCCTGGTCCTGGTCGACCTGCCCGACCACGACTCGGCGGCGAAGGGCCACCGCGACCAGGTCGACCGGGTGCTCGCCCTGGTCGACGCGGTCATCTGGGTGGTGGACCCGGAGAAGTACGCGGACGCCGCCCTGCACGAGCGCTACCTGCGGCCCCTCGCCGGCCACGCCGAGGTCACCTTCGTCGTGCTCAACCAGATCGACCGGCTGCCGGGCGAGGCCGCCGACCAGGTCCTGGACGACCTGCGCCGGCTGCTGGACGAGGACGGCATGGCGCTCGGAGAGCACGGTGATCCCGGGGCGACCGTCCTGCCCCTGTCCGCCCTCACCGGCGAGGGCGTCGGCGAACTGCGCGAGCTGCTGGGCCGGTTCGTCCAGGACCGCACGGCGGCGACGCGGCGCCTGTCCGCCGATGTGGACGCCGCGGCGGCCAGGCTCCGCCCGGTGTACGTCGCCGAGGGGCGGCCCGGTCTGGGGGAGCGGGCCCGGGAGGAGTTCACGGACCGGCTCGCTGAGGCCGTGGGCGCGGCGGCGGCGGGCCAGGCGGCCGAACGCGAGTGGCGCCGCAACGCCGGACGGGCCTGCGGCACGCCGTGGCTCCGGCTGTGGCGCTGGTACGAGGCCACGCGGCAGCCCGGCAGCCGGGACCGCGCCCCGCTCGCCGCCCCGCCCGAGGAACGGCTCACCGCGCGCCAGCGCGTCGAGCAGGCCGTGCGCACGGTCGCGGACGCCGCCGCGGCCGGACTGCCCGGGCCCTGGGCGCAGGCGGTGCGGGAGGCCGCGGTGCACGGGGCCAAGGGGCTGCCGGACGCGCTGGACGAACTGGCGGGCCGCGTGGCGGGCGGGGGCGCGGGCGCTGAGGGGGGCGTGCGGGGCCCGGGCGGCGCCGCGGTGTGCGCGTCGGCCTCGGAGGCCGCGGGCGGCCCGTCGGGCGAGGGCCGGGGCGGGCGCGCGGCCGGGAAGCCGCCGCGTCCCGCGTGGTGGCCGGCGGCGGTGCTGGCGCAGGTCGCGATGACGCTGTTGCAGGTGTTCGGCGGCCTGTGGCTGGCCGGCCAGATCATCGGGGTGCTGGAGCCGGGGCTGCTGACGCCCGCCCTGGTGATGCTCGCGGGCATCGTGGGCGGCCCGCTCGTCGAGTGGTCGTGCGCGGCGGCGGCCCGGGGGCCCGCCCGGCGGTACGGGCAGGAGGCCGAACGGCGGCTGCGCGAGGCGGCGGCGGCCTGCGGCCGAGCCCGGGTGCTCGACCCGGTCGCCGCCGAGCTGATGCGCTACCGCGAAGTGCGGGAACGCTACGTGGCGGTGACGGAGTTCTCCACAACGGGCCGTTAGTCCACAGCCCCCAGCGGGAATTCCGCCTCCCCTCCAGCATGGAACCGGTGACCGCGCGCACGGCGCGGCCACGGGATCCGGGTGAAGGGGAGGCGGAGTCATGAACGAGACCCTGGTGACGCTGGTGGGCAACGCGGCGACGGCGGTGGAGTTCCGGGAGACGGCGAACGGCGGGATGGCCCGTTTCAGGTTCGCGGTGACGCCCCGGCGGTGGGACCGGCTGAAGGAGGTCTGGGCCGACGGGCACACGAGCTTCTACACCGTGTGGGCGTGGCGCGCGCTGGCCGCGAATCTGACGGGCTCGGTCGCGGTGGGGGAGCCGCTGGTGGTGCACGGCAGGCTGAAGGTGCGCGAGGAGGAGCTGGAGGGGCAGCGCCGGACCTACGTGGACATCGAGGCGGTGGCGGTGGGCCACGACCTGACCCGGGGCACGGCCGCGTTCCGCCGGGTGGTCAGGGGCGAGCCGGGGCTGACGTCGAGGTACGGACCGGCGCCGGTCGCGGCGGGGCCGGATCCGTGGGCGGTGCGGGAGGCGCCGGATGAGGGGGCCGGGGGCGGCGGGGCCGAGGAGGCGGGCGAGGGCGTCCTGGCGCCGTGCGGGCCCGGGACGCCTGCGGCGGAGCGCCCGGTGGAGCGCCCGGCGGGGCGGCGGCGGACGGTGCGTCAGAAGAGTGGCGCCGCACCGAAGAAGACCGGGTCCGATCTGGTGACGGCGTCATGACGAAGCGTGCCGGACGGCCGGCGGCCGCACGAGGGGCGGTAGTTACCCGTGATAACGATTCCGATTCGGAATGGTTGTCGGACGGTATGACGGGGGACTGTCCTTGGCTCGCTCCATAGGATCTCCCCGTACTCACAAGGCACTTGAGTAGCAGGCGGGACAATCCCCACACGCGTACCGGGCGCGAGGGTCTCGCCCGGAGGGGAAATAAGTGTTTTCTGCTTCTTCAGCGACCGCTTCGTCATCCAGGGCGACGGCCCCGACCGCACGGCGCGGGCGCATAGCCAGGCTGGCCGCTTCCGCGATGGCGTCCGGCCTGGTCGTGGCCGGAGCCCTCGTCGGCGCCGGCAGCGCGACGGCCGACGAGGTGCCCGCGCACCAGGGCGGGGCCAGCGCCGTTCTGGACGGCCTCAAGACCTTCGACACCGCCTACGTCCACGGCGGCGGCAAGCAGGACAAGGTGTCCGCGGGTCTGTTCGAGATGAACGTCGACGGCGGCGGCACGCTCAAGACGTACTGCATCGACATCCACAACCACACCCAGGACCAGGCGAAGTACCTGGAGACCCCCTGGGACCAGACCTCGCTCGGCAGCAACAAGGACGCGGGCAAGATCCTCTGGGTCCTGCAGCACTCCTACCCGCAGGTGAACGACCTCTCCGCGCTCGCCGAGGCGGCCGGCACCGGCACGCTCACCGAGAAGACCGCGGCGGCCGGCACCCAGGTCGCGATCTGGCGGTTCTCCGACCACGTGAACGTCACCGCCGCCGACGAGCAGGCGGAGAAGCTCGCGGACTGGCTGGAGAAGTCGGCCACCGTCACCGCCGAGCCCAAGGCGTCCCTGGCGCTCGACCCGGTCGCGGTCTCCGGCCGCTCCGGCGAGCGCGTCGGCCCGGTCACCGTCCGCACCAACGCGGCCCAGGCCACGGTGACCCCGCCGGCGGACCTCGCCAGCGGCGTGAAGGTCACCGACAAGGCGGGCAAGCCCGTCACCACGGTGTCCGACGGCGACCAGCTCTACTTCGACGTGCCCGCCGGCTCCGAGGAGGGCACCGCCGGGCTGACCGTCCAGGCCGCCACCTCCGTCCCGGTCGGCCGCGCCTTCGCCGGCGTCACCAAGAGCCAGACCCAGATCCTGGCCGGTTCCAGCGAGTCGACGGTCTCCGCGACCGCCACCGCCACCTGGGCGAAGCAGGGCGCGATCCCGACGGCGACCGCCGAGAAGAACTGCGCCAAGGGCGGCGTCGACATCACCGTCGGCAACAAGGGCGACGAGGCGTTCACCTTCGAGCTCGACGGCAAGGAGAACACCGTCGAGGCCGGCAAGACCGTGACCGTCACCGTGCCCGTCGCCGAGGACCAGGCGTACGACATCACGGTCACCGGCCCCGGCGGCTTCTCCAAGACCTTCAAGGGTGTCCTGGACTGCAAGACCACCAGCAGCGGCACCGGTGGCACGGAGACCCAGACCGGCGGTGACGAGCCCACCCCGACCACCGCCACGGCCGGCGGCAGCACCTCGGGCGGCGACGACACCAACCTCGCCGAGACCGGCAGCTCCAGCGCCACCCCGATGATCGCGGGCATCGCCATCGCCCTGGTCGTCGTCGGCGGCGGCGCGGTCGTCCTCCTGCGCCGCAAGGGCCGCACCGTCAGTGAGTGACCAGCGGTAGCACACCGTCACACGCGCTGATCAAGGCCCCGGCGGGCTTCGGCCCGCCGGGGCCTTCGCGTACCCCGCGGCCCGGCCCCGCCCGGCCCGGACGTACCGCGGGCCGGGACCGTGCGTATCGCGCACCGGACCGGTTTCCGTCAAGAGGCGGCCGTCAGGCAAGATGGGGTGTATCTGCCCACACATCGATTGCCGGACGGTTTCTCTTGGCTGAGTTCATCTACACCATGCGCAAGACGCGCAAGGCGCACGGCGACAAGGTGATTCTCGATGACGTCACCCTGAACTTCCTGCCCGGCGCGAAGATCGGTGTCGTGGGGCCCAACGGCGCCGGTAAGTCCACGGTGCTGAAGATCATGGCGGGCCTGGAGCAGCCGTCCAACGGTGACGCGTTCCTGTCGCCCGGCTTCAGCGTCGGCATCCTCATGCAGGAGCCGGAGCTCGACGAGAACAAGACGGTCCTGGAGAACGTGCAGGACGGCGCCGCCGAGATCATGGGCAAGCTCAAGCGCTTCAACGAGGTCGCCGAGCTGATGGCGACCGACTACTCCGACGCGCTCATGGACGAGATGGGCAAGCTCCAGGAGGACCTGGACCACGCCAACGCGTGGGACCTGGACGCCCAGCTGGAGCAGGCCATGGACGCCCTGGGCTGCCCGCCCGGCGACTGGCCCGTCGTCAACCTCTCCGGTGGCGAGAAGCGCCGCGTCGCGCTCTGCAAGCTCCTCATCGAGGCGCCCGACCTGCTGCTCCTCGACGAGCCCACCAACCACCTCGACGCCGAGTCGGTGAACTGGCTGGAGCAGCACCTCTCCAAGTACGCGGGCGCCGTCGTGGCCGTCACCCACGACCGCTACTTCCTCAACAACGTCGCCGAGTGGATCCTCGAACTGGACCGCGGCCGCGCGCTCCCGTACGAGGGCAACTACTCCACGTACCTCGACAAGAAGGCCGCCCGCCTCAAGGTCGAGGGCCGCAAGGACGAGAAGCGCCAGAAGCGGCTCAAGGAAGAGCTGGAGTGGGTGCGGTCCAACGCCAAGGGGCGTCAGACCAAGTCCAAGGCCCGTCTCGCCCGTTACGAGGAGATGGCCGCCGAGGCGGACAAGATGCGGAAGCTGGACTTCGAGGAGATCCAGATCCCGCCGGGGCCGCGCCTCGGGTCCATCGTGGTCGAGGTCGAGAACCTGTCGAAGGCGTTCGGCGACAAGGTCCTCATCGACGACCTGTCGTTCACGCTGCCGCGCAACGGCATCGTCGGCGTCATCGGCCCGAACGGCGCCGGCAAGACCACGCTGTTCAAGATGATCCAGGGCCTGGAGACGCCGGACAGCGGCTCCATCAAGGTCGGCGACACGGTCAAGATCAGCTACGTCGACCAGTCCCGCGCCAACATCGACCCGAAGAAGACCCTCTGGGCCGTCGTCTCGGACGAGCTGGACTACATCAACGTCGGCCAGGTCGAGATGCCCTCGCGGGCGTACGTCTCCGCGTTCGGCTTCAAGGGCCCGGACCAGCAGAAGCCGGCCGGGGTCCTCTCCGGTGGTGAGCGCAACCGCCTCAACCTGGCGCTGACGCTCAAGGAGGGCGGCAACCTGCTGCTCCTCGACGAGCCCACCAACGACCTCGACGTCGAGACCCTGTCCTCGCTGGAGAACGCCCTGCTGGAGTTCCCGGGCGCGGCCGTGGTCATCTCCCACGACCGCTGGTTCCTGGACCGCGTCGCCACGCACATCCTGGCGTACGAGGGCGACTCCAAGTGGTACTGGTTCGAGGGCAACTTCGAGTCGTACGAGAAGAACAAGATCGACCGCCTCGGCGCCGACGCGGCCCGTCCGCACCGCGCCACGTACAAGAAGCTCACGCGAGGCTGATCGTCTTGGCTCGTCACATCTACAGCTGCCCGCTGCGCTGGTCGGACATGGACGCCTTCGGGCACGTCAACAACGTGGTCTTCCTCCGCTACCTGGAGGAGGCGCGGATCGACTTCATGTTCCGGCTGGCGCCGGGGGACGGTTCGCCGTCCTTCGCGGGCGGTTCCGTCGTGGCGCGGCACGAGATCGACTACGTGCGTCCCCTGGTCCACCGGCACCGGCCGGTGACCGTCGAGTCCTGGGTCACGAAGATAGGCGCCGCGTCCCTGACGATCGCCTACGAGATCAAGGACCCGGACCAGGTCTACGTGCGCGCCTCGACCGTCGTCGTGCCGTACAACCTGGCCGAGGAGCGCCCCCGGCGGATCTCCGCCGAGGAGAAGCTGTTCCTCCAGGAGTACCTGGCCGAGGAGCCCGCCGCGGTATGACCGTGTCCGTTCAGCCGCTGCGGTTCGCCGACGCGAGGGAGGCCGCCGACCTCGGCGCCTTCCTCGGGCGGCTGCTCCACTACGACCGCGCTGCCGCCGTACGCCTCCAGGCGGGCGGCGGCGCGCTCGCCGTGTTCGGCAGGCCCCCGTCCTTCGACGTGCTGGCGATCCGCACGGCCCGGCTCGCCGACGCGCACGACTTCGACCTCACCGTGTCGGCCGGCGACCTCCTGGAAGCCCTGCCGGACGGAGGGGCGGACGCCGCCGCCCTGCCCGCCCCGGTCACCGGCCCGCCCTGGGCCGGCGTCCTCCCCCCGCGCGGCGGCTGGCGGGAGCGGCCCGGGCTGCCCGGGCCCGTCGCCCTGCGCGACGCGCTGACCGCAGCCGTCACCGAGTTCCGGACCCGTGACGAGGCCCTGCCCGAGGACCGGCGCACCCGTACCGAGCGGGACCGCATCGGCCACGACATCTGGTCGCGCACCCTCGCGGACACCGAACTCCCGCTCCGCGCGGTGCACGCCGCGCAGTCCCTCGGCTTCCTGCGCGCCGACCCCGCCTTCCCGGTCGCCCTCCTGACGGCCGGCAGCTGGCTGCGCCTGCGCACCCCGTACGGCTCCGTCGCCCTGCGCCGGGCCGGAGCGGCGGGCGGCTTGGGGAACCTCGCGGTCTCCGTGAACGGCTGACGCGACCGGCGCGGTTCTCCGCGGTGAACGGCCGGCGCGGTTCTTCGCGGTGAACGGCCGGCTCACCACCGCATCCGCACGTCCTCCGCCCACCCCAGCAGGCCCTCCACCGCGATCCGCGTCCCGTCGTCCGCGCGGACCGTGCCGTCGTAGTGGCCGAACAGCTGGTCGGTGCGGTTGGCCAGCACCCCCGCCTCGGTGCGGACGCGGCGGTTGTGGAACGGGGTGAACGTCAGGTCGACCTGGCCGGTCAGGGGGGTGCGGATCGTCCACGGGCGGAGCGGTTCCGACGTGGACCAGCGCCAGTCCAGCTCCTCGCCGATCTTGCTGAGCCGGCCGTCCACGCAGAGCGCGTTCTCCGTGGAGCCGGTGCCCAGCGTCCACTGCCCGCCGAGCTGGACGCCCAGGGTGTGCCCGTCGGTGCGGCCGGACGCGGCGCCCCAGTTCCAGTGGACCGTACGCGGCCAGCGGCCCCGGCCGTGGTCCAGGACGGCCCAGGTGTCGTCCCCGTCGAATTCCAGGAACTCGCCCCCGATCCTGACCCGGCCGGAGGCGGGCAGCGCGGTCTGCTTCGAGGTGTACTGGAAGCGCCGGCTGCTCCAGGGGACGACCACGGAGAGCGATTCGTGGCCCGCCGGCCGGGCGACCAGGAGGTCCACCTCCACCGGCACCCGCTCCGGGGTCAGGCAGCGGGCCCGCAGCCGGGTGCCGCCGGGCTCGTCGCGGATCTCCACGCGCACCTTGCCGCCCGTCGGCCGGGCCGGGCCCGTCACCACGTCCGGGGCACCGGGGGAGCCGGCCACCGTGTCGGGAAGGCCGGCGCCGGAACCGCCCGGGACGATCGCCGTGCGTTCCAGCTCAAGGCCGCCGGGCGCGTACTCCAGCAGGTAGACGCTGTTCAGGGCGAGGAAGTCCAGGTCGCTGACGGTCAGCGCCACCAGGTGGGTGGGCGTCGTCACGCACCAGTACTCCCACCGCTTCGTCCGGCCCCAGCCGCGCAGGTTGGCGCGGTGCAGCGGGGTCCGCGACCAGCCGACCGCCGCCGGGTCGAGGCGGCCGTCGGGCAGGCACAGGTCGACCGGCTCGGTGATCTCGCGTTCGAACGTCGTCATGGCCGGATCCTAACGGCCGGTCACACGGCGTTCCGGGGCCGGTCACCCGCCCTTCGGGCCGTCCGGCCACACCCCGATGTGGTCCGGCTCCAGCTCCAGCATCACCCGGTGCTCCATGCCCAGCGCCTCGGTGTAGTCGGCGGGCAGCTGGAGCCGGCCGGCGCGGTCGAGCATCGCGTACTCGCGGGCGACCTGGGACTCCTGGCCGGTCGCGGCGTCGACCTCGGTGCGGCGCAGCACCTCGAAGGACGTGCGGCCGTCGCGGATCGCGACCGTACGCCGTACCTCGTTGGCGACCGCCTGGTCGTGGGTGACGATCACGATGGTCGTGCCCAGCTCCTCGTTGGCGCGGCGGAACGCGGCGAAGACCTGCTCGCCCGTCGCCGAGTCGAGTTCGCCGGTCGGCTCGTCGGCGAGGAGCACCGAGGGGGAGTTGGCGAGCGAGACGGCGATGGCCACCCGCTGCTGCTGGCCGCCCGACATCTGCTGCGGGCGGCGGTCGCGGCAGTCCTCGACCTCCAGCATCTTCAGCAACGCCTCGGCGCGCGCGGCCCGTTCGCGGTTCCGGCCCCGGCCGCGCAGCTGCATGGGCAGGGTGACGTTCTGGATCGCCGTGAGATACGGCAGCAGGTTGCGGGAGGTCTGCTGCCAGACGAAGCCGACCACGTCCCGGCGGTAGCGGAGGCGTTCCTTCTGCCCCATCGACAGCAGGTCGCAGCCCGCCACCTTCGCCGCCCCGGCCGTCGGCTCGTCCAGGCCCGCCAGGATGTTCATCAGCGTCGACTTGCCGCTGCCGGAGGCGCCGACGAGCGCCAGCAGCTCGCCCGCCTCCACCAGCAGATCGAGTCCCTGGAGGGCCTGCACCTCCACCCCGTCGGTGGTGAAGATGCGCACCAGCCGGTCGCAGGCGATCAGCGCGTCGTGGCCGTAGGAGGGCCGGTCGCGCCGGGCGGTGGCCCGCTGTTCGAGCTCCGCCAGCGTGGAATCGGTCGACGGCGTCGTCATCGGGAGTCTCCTGCCCTGAGTTCGGTGATCGATCCGCGGCGGCCGGCCCACCACGCCTGCGCACCGGCCACCGCCCCGGTCAGCACGATGACGCCGAGCGCCGGGAGGACCAGCGACCACGGGTCGGTGCGCAGCGACGCGGTGTCCAGCGGGCTGGTGCCGGGGCCGGACGAGAGTGCCAGGCGTACGAGGTCGACCCCCGGGGCCAGCAGGGCGATGGTCGCCCAGCCGACGAGGAGCCCGCCGCAGGCCGCCAGCAGCGCCTGCGGCAGGGCCTCGAAGCCCAGGAGCCGGCCGCCCTGCCGGGAGGTCAGGCCCATGGTGCGCAGCCGGGCCAGCAGCGTGCTGCGCTCGGGCGCGGTCTGGAGCAGCGACAGCAGGACGGCGAGCAGGGCGTATCCGGCGCCGGCGATGATCGCCGCCAGATAGATCCGCTCCGCCCCCGACTGCATCGGGGTGTCGACGTACGCGGCCCGCTCCTCGGAGCGCAGGTGTACGGATGCCTTCTCGTCCGAGTGCCGGGCCGCCGCGCGCAGTTCCTTCGCGTCCAGCCCGGATCCGGTCAGCAGCAGTGCCGTGGTCTGCCGGCGGGTGAGCGCGGCGGCGTCCACGACGATGAAGGAGCTGCCCTCCACGGCGGGGGTACGCGTGAGGGTGGCGGCGGCCCTCACCTTGAAGTTCCCGGCCAGTGACCGGAGGCCGAGCGGCCGGTCGCCGAGGCGGGCGGCGACGGACGGCGAGACGAGGGCCGGCACGACCCGGTCCTCGTCCGGCCGCGCCCCCGCGCGGACCGCCGCGCCCTTCGCCCGCAGCCGGTCGGCGGAGAACGGGCCGAGCCCGGTGGAGCGGGCCAGCGCGGCGTACGCGGCGGGGTCGACGCCGATCAGGGTCGTGCTCCTGGCGTCCTGGACGCCGTTGCCCGTGTCCGGCAGGTCCACCCCGTACTCGACCTGGACCCGGACCGAACCGCGTACCCCTTCGGCCTTCTCCACCGCGCGGACCAGACCGGCCGGCAGCGGTACGGAGTCGGCCTCGCCGGTGACGCGGGCGTCCGCGCCGACGGACCGGAGCGCGGCGTCGTCGCGGGCGTCCGCGACCCCCGCCAGCACCGAACCGCCGAACGCGGCCGTGCTCAGCGCGACCAGCAGGGCGAGCAGCGGCAGGGTGCCGGCGGCCGAGGTGCGGCCGGCCCGGGCGAGCGACAGGAAGCCGACCGCGCCGCGCAGCCGGGACACGGACCGCAGGGCCAGGCGCAGCGGCAGCGGGTAGAGCCGGACCAGCACCACTGCCGCGATCAGGGCGACCAGCACCGGCGCGGCGCTGACCAGCAGGTTGGTGCCGCCCTCGGCGTCCGTGCCGCGCCGGCGCAGCGCGGCGACGGCGCCGACGGCCAGGACGAGCAGGGTGAGTTCGGCGACGGTGCGCCGCCGGGAGGGGCGGGCGGTCGCCAGGTCGTCCCGGCCGGAGTGGGTCTGCGGGGTGCGGTGCCGGACGGTCGTGCGCAGCGGGAGCGCGACGCAGACCAGCGCGACGACCGCGCCGGCGCCGACCGCGGCGGGCCACAGCCGGGCCTCGCCCACGGTGAGCACGGCGAGCAGCAGCCCCAGCGCCCCGGCGGGCACGGCGGTGACCGCGGTCTCGGCGAGGAGCCGGCCCCCGATGCCCCGCAGGGAGCCGCCCCGGGCCCGCAGCAGGGCCAGTTCGGCGTGCCTGCGGCCGGCCAGGAGCCCGCCCGTCATCAGGAGGACGACGACGGCGACCGCGCCGATGCCGATGGCGGCGACGGTGACGACCGGCTGGATCGCGGACCGCATCCCGTCGTACGCCGTCAGGACCTCGTCCAGGTCCGTCGCCATGCTCACCGTGGCCCCGGCCACGTCGCGCATGGCCAGCAGCCCCGGACCGTCCTCCAGCGAGGCCACCGACGTCCGCAGCCCCGGCGCGTCCAGCGCGGTGAGCCGCGACACGTCCGGCGCGATCCGCCAGTACCGCTCGGGCTGTCCGGCGGTGGAGAGGAGGGCGGGCGCGGCGTCCGGCGGCAGCAGCAGGGCGGCGATCCAGTAGTAGCGGGGGGTGTCCTTGCTGGGCTTGGCCACCAGCGAGGGCGTCCGCAGCAGCGGCTCGACCGACCAGTAGGAGCCCCGCGGGTTCTTGGGGGCGACGATGCCGGTGATCCGTACGGTCAGGGTCTCGTCGCCCTGGGTGGGGACGGCGATGGTGGCGCCCGCCTTGATCCGCAGCGCCTTCGCGGTCTCCTCGGTGACGGCGGCCTCGACCTCCCGGGTGGTCAGCGTCACCTTGCCGGACGCGGCCGGCCAGCTGCCGGTGCGCAGGGTGGCGTGGCCGGAAAGACCGGACTGGGCGACGTACGACAGTGTCGGGTCCAGGCCGTACGGGCGCGGGAGCCACGTTTCGCGGGCCGCGATCGGCGTCGAGGTGCGGACCCCGTACGCCGACTCGGCGGTGTCGGCGCGCAGCGGAGCGGGAAGCCGCTTCACGACCTGCCCGTTGACGGAGGCCATCGTGTCCCCGCGCACCGCGGCCTCGCGCACCGCCGCCCCCAGTTCCAGGCCGGGCTGGGGGCCCTTCAGCTCCAGCACGCCGCGCGCCGGGGCCGCCGCGCCGAGATCGTGGCGCAGCCCCTTCGTCTCGTACGAGTCGACGGAGCGGGGGAAGGCGGCGGCGAGGAACGCGGTCACCAGCACCAGCAGCGCGAACGCGCAGGCGGCGCCGGGTGCCGTGCGCAGCCGGGTGCGCACCCAGGGGGCGCAGGGGGTCGCGGGGCGGGCACTCATGTCAGTTGTCCCCCTGGGTGCGCAGCGAGATCGCGGGGTCGGCGCGGCGGAGGGCCAGAACGGCGACGATGAGCAGGGGCAGCGCGGCGACTCCGGCCAGCAGCGCGGCGACCTGTCCGGGCGGCAGCTGCACCAGGACCGGCGGCACCGGCTGGGCCGCCTGCCCGGTCAGCACGATCAACGGCACGACCGCCCGGGTCAGCAGGGCCCCGAGCAGGGCCCCGACCAGCAGCGCGATCGCGATCAGGACGCCCTGCTCGGCAGCGGTCATCCGGGCCAGCTGGCGGCGCGGGGTGCCCAGCGCGCGCAGCACGGCGAACTCGGCGGAACGTTCCCGCTGCGAGCCGACCGCGGCCACCGCGAAGCCGACCGCGGCCAGTGCGGCGGCGATCACCGCGACGGCGAGCAGCGCCGACTGCGGGCCCGCCCCCAGCGGGTCGGTGACCAGCTCGTCGGCGATCTCGTCGCGCACCTGGACCTGGGCGGGGTCGGTGTCCGGCTGCGCGCGCAGCGCGGCGGCCACCTCCGCCGTCCGGCCGGGCTCGGTGCTCAGCCACCACTCCATGGCGGTCAGCCGGGCGGTCGGGCGGTCGGCGAAGACCTGGGCGAGGGAGCGCAGGTCCAGCAGGAGCGCCCCGCCGTCCCCGGCCCGCCGGGACTCGGCCGGGGCCGCGGAGGAACCGGGCCCGGTGGTGGGCAGCCGGTGCACGGCGCGGGTGATCGTCACCCGGACCGTCTCGCCGGCCAGGGTCACGTCGATCTTCTGGCCCGGCTCGGCCCCGGTCGCCCTGAGGTACGCGTCCGTGGCCACGGCGTTCAGGCCGGATGCCTTGGGGCGGGCGGCGGTGAGCCGTACACCGACCGCGGCGCCCGAGTACGCCGCTTCCTCGGCGGTGACCGATCCGGTGGAGTAGCCGACGGAGAGGGGGGTCGCGGCCGACGCGGCGGGGGTCAGCGGCACGCCCGGCTTCGGTTCGGCGAGGAGGGAGTCCTCGGTCTGCTCGCCCTCCCAGCGGAAGCTCCAGGGGACCGGGACGGGACGCTCGGTGCCGTCGGCGGCGGTGGTCCGCAGCGCGCTCACGGCCAGCCGGTGCGATTCCGCGCGGCCCGCGGGCTCCTTGCCGCTCAGCTCGATCCCGGTGAGGGCGAACCCGCCGGCGGCCGACACAGCGACGGAGAGCGGGTGCGCCTTCCCGTCGACCGGGACGGATCCGGCGACGGCCTGGTAGGGCAGGCCGTAGCGGTCCTCCAGGAGGACGGAGACCCGGGGGGTCATGCCGGACGGCGAGACCTTCCCGGGGGCGTCGTCGGCGGATATCCGTACGTCGAAGTGGAGACGGGTGCTGTGCTCCGGCAGCGGCAGTCCGGCACGGGCGGCCTTCGGCGGGGCCAGCGTGTCGAAGAGCCCCGCCACCGGGCCGTCCGCCAGGTCGTCGCGCATCAGCATCCGCTCGTCGGCGTGCGCGGTGTCCAGGGCCAGGATCTCGGCCGTGCGCTCGCCGGAGAGACCCACCGTCGTACGGAAGGCGGGCGCCGCCTCGCGTACGCCCGGCAGCTGCCCGTACCCGGGCGCCTTCGCCGGATCCGTGTTGAGGGCGCCGGTGACGCGGACCGATGCGCCGGACCTGAAGTCGGCCTGGTCGCTCTGCGAACGGTTCCACGAAGCGCTCTGCCCGATCGCCAGCATGCCCATCGCCGCGGAGAGGACCAGCAGCAGCACGGGCCCGGCGCCCCGCAGCGGCCGGCGGCTGAACTGCCAGCCCGCCAGCGCGGTCGTCAGCCCCCGCCCGCCGGACGCGCGCCGCTCCGCGAGCCGGGCGGCGGGCGGCAGCAGGCGCAGCGTCAGTACGGTGCCGGCGAGCAGGGCCAGCGCGGGCGCGGCCACGAGCAGCGGGTCGACCCCGAGCCCGCCCGAGCGGTCACCGCTGAGCGCACCGCTTCCCGAGCCCTTCGTCTGCCGGTCCAGCTGCCAGTACGCCACCGCCGCCACGAGCAGCAGCGCGAGGTCGGCTCCGGCCCGCACCGGGCCCGGCAGCGCGGCGGAACGCGTGGTGCGGCGGACCCCGCCGCCCGCGGCCAGGGCGGGTGCCACGACAGCGAGCGCGCAGGCCAGGGCGGTGACGGCGGCGACCAGCCACACCTGGCCGGTGACGCCGGTGTCCAGGCGGAGCCCGATGCGGGAGAGCTCGCTGCGGTCGGCCAGGAGCCGGGTCAGCGGGCCGGAGAGCAGGGGGGCGACGACGGCCGCGGGCAGCGCGAGGAGCAGCGCCTCGGCGGACGCGAGCCAGGTGATCCGGGCCCGAGAACCGCCGCGCGCCCGCAGCAGTTCGGTCTCGCCCGCGCGCTCGCTGCTGAGCAGCCGGGCCACGAGGAGCAGGGCGTACCCGGCGAGGAGGACCAGCTGCACGGCCACGATCGTCAGCGTCGAGCGGGAGACCAGCAGGGCGCGGTCGATCTGTTCGAGGACGGTGGGCAGCGAGGTCCGCGCGGTGCCGCCGCCCTTGAACGCGGGGGCGGCCAGCAGCTTCTTCGGGCCGGTGGCCGCCGCGTCGCGCAGCGCCTCCATCCGGTCCGTGGTGACCGAGCGGAAGTCGGCGGACGCCAGCCAGGACACCTCGCCCGCGGTCGTCCGGCCCGAGCCGAGCACGGCGGGGTCGGTGAGCAGGGGGCCGTAGGTGGTGAAGGCCACCTTGCGGACGCCGCGTCCGCCGAGCGTGTCCAGCTGCCAGTACGGATCGGCCTGGTCGGCGGCCTTGTAGAGCCCGGTGATCACGACGTCCAACGGCTTGCCGCCCAGCCGGTCGGTGAGCTTCAGCCGGGCGCCGGGCTTCAGCGACAGCGTCTCGGCGGCGGACGCGGGCAGGGCCGCCTCGACGGGGGCGCCGTTCTTCCCCGCCCCGGCGGCGGGCATGCGTCCGGCGGTGAGGCGGACGCGGCTGCGGTCCAGCGAGGCGAAGTGCGTCAGGTCGGGGTCGCCGCGCCGGGCGGCCGGGTCCTGGAGGCCGCGCGGCAGCGCGTACGGACCGGACGCCTCCAGCTTCCGCACGGTCGCCGGCAGGCCGTCGAAGGTCTCCCGGGCGGCCTTGCGCGTCGCGGCGTCGGCCTGCTGCCGCTCGTCCGGTTCCAGCTGTGCGGAGACCACCAGGGCGGCCGGCACGGCGGAGCGGTGGGTGAGCGTGTGGCGCAGCGCGGCGTCGCCGACGGAGCCGGAGAACGCGGTGAGCGCGGCCAGGACCGAGGTGGTCAGGAGCACGGCCAGCACGGCCGCCGCGAGGAGGAGCCGATGCGCCCTCACCCGCAGAAAGACGAACCCCGTCACCTGGCCCCCTAGTCACCACTCACCGCACGCCCGCCCCCGGCGTCGCTCAGGATGCTTCCAGACGGCTGTGTCCGTGGAAACCGCTTACGGGCACAACTTGATGTATTCGTGACCGGTATCCGGCCATGGAGTACCGGATTCCGCACGGATGTGGGCGGTCCGTGACCGGGGGTCAGCCGTCGGTGTTCACCATCGAGGCGGCGGCGTAGGTGAGGTAGTCCCACAGCTGCCGCTCGTGCTCGGGGGCGAGACCCAGCTCGTCCAGCGCGACGCGCATATGGCTCAGCCAGGCGTCGTGCGCGGCGCGGTCCACCCGGAACGGCGCGTGCCGCATCCGCAGCCGGGGGTGCCCGCGCCGGTCGCTGTAGGTGCGCGGTCCGCCCCAGTACTGCATGAGGAACAGCGCGAACCGCTCCTCGGCGGGCCCGAGGTCCTCCTCCGGGTACATCGGCCGCAGCAGCGGGTCCTCGGCGACGCCCTGGTAGAAGCGGTGGACCAGGCGCCTGAAGGTCTCCTCGCCGCCGACCTGCTCGTAGAAGGTCAGCTCCTGCACCGTGTCGCGCGGAATCTCAGTCACCCGTCCATGGTCGCAGACGCGCGGCGGGGGGGGGGGGGGGGGGGGGGGGGGGGGGGGGGGGGGGGGGGGGGGGGGGGGGGGGGGGGGGGGGGGGGGGGGGGGGGGGGGGGGGGGGGGGG
>NZ_JBMNDO010000085.1:0-36218 GCF_052542855.1 Streptomyces sp. SAS_281 | reverse complement strand
GCCGGACGTCGACTCCACGACCGGTGCGCCGGGACGGAGTTCGCCGCGTTCCTCGGCTCTTTCGAGCATCGAGACGGCGGCTCGTGCCTTCATGCGGTCAGACGGTGGCTTCCCCTTGCCGGGCGCGTACCAGGACCTCGACACCGTCGAGCACCCGCTGCAGTCCGAAGGTGAACTCGTTGGTCGGCGCGTCGATGACACCGGC
Organism: Streptomyces sp. SAS_281; assembly: GCF_052542855.1. Taxonomy (NCBI): domain Bacteria; kingdom Bacillati; phylum Actinomycetota; class Actinomycetes; order Kitasatosporales; family Streptomycetaceae; genus Streptomyces; species Streptomyces sp. SAS_281. The sequence goes on along the minus strand of NZ_JBMNDO010000085.1, from coordinate 36,013 downwards.
CGCGACGAGGCCGCTCAGCGCGGGGAAGGTCGCCTCGTCGATGAGGTGGGCGAGGATGCGCCCGTACTGGGGCATGGAGTCCTTGTTCTCGCCCGGCATCTGCAGCGCGTTGGGGGACAGCTTGGTCCCGGCGTGCACATAGCCGTTCATCAGCAGCACCACGGAGAACTGCTCGGTGGCGCTGAGCCGGGTGCCGGCCAGCATCTGCAGACCGCACTCCATCCACGACAGCTGGCCCGGCTCCAGCGGCGGCCCGCTCGTCGGGATCTGCAGCATCCACGGGTGGCGCTGGTAGACGCCCAGCAGCTCCGTGGTCCAGCGCTCGAGGCCGGCCCGCCAGTCCTTGACCCGCGTCCCGGGAAACGGCGGGGCGCCGTACGCGGTGTCCAGCATGAGCGCCAGCAGGTCGTCCTTGGTCGCCACATGGCGGTACAGGGACATGGTCGCGCAGCCCAGCCGCTCGGCCAGGCGGGCCATGGAGAGCTGGGGGAGACCTTCGGAGTCGGCGTACTTGATCGCCTCGGTGACGATCCGCTCCTGGCTCAGCTCCAGCTGGGAACTTCGCGGCGGACGCTGCCGGGATTCCCACACCCGCGCCACGCTCGGAGGCAGGGCTCCGTCCTTGTCTTTGGTGCTCACCTGATGCTCGCTCTCAACGGAGTCTGGACGGGACGCGTGGGGGTAAGTGAAACGTACCGGTGCCGGTGCCCACGCGGCGGTGCCGGAGCTCTGCGCGGCAGGCTGTCGCCGAGTCTAGGGCGTGTCTCGGCAGCGGCGCCGTCCACCCGCAGGGCGGGCCGGGCGGTGCGGCGAGAGTGCGTGACAGGCGTCGCGCGGCAGGCGGGACTTTCGAAACACGCACTGGTGTCCCGGGGCCGCCGGGCCGGGGAGCGCCGGTACCGGCGTGCGACGGTGCCCCGCCCGTGGTGCACGGGCGGGGCACCGTCGCCTGCGAAAGCTGTGGTGCCTCTCACGGGGCGGGTTCCACCACCTGCGGCACACCCTTCTTCGGGGGTGTCGGCTCCGAAGAGGTGGCGACGGGCACCTTGCGCAGCAGGAACGAGCTGACCACGGCGGTCACGCCGAGGACGGCCACGGCGGTCAGCGCTGCCAGGTTGAGGCCGTTGGTGAAGGCTTCCTGCCCGGCCTTCAGGAGCTGGTCGCCGGCGTGGCCGGGGAGCTGGGAGGCCACCGCGTTGGTCCCGCCGATGCTGCCGCGCGCGCCCTCCAGGGCCGCCGAGGACACACCGCTGGGCTCCACGTCCGCCATCTGGTGGTGGAAGACGGCCAGACCGATGGTGCCGAACGAGGCGAAGCCGAGCGCGTTGCCCAGCTCGTTGGCGGTCTCCGAGACGGCGGCCGAGGATCCGGCGCGCTCCACCGGGGCGGAGGCCAGGACGATGTCGGCGACCAACGCCTTCACCATGAGCAGACCGGCCGCGATGAGCGCCACACCCCCCATGACGAACAGGATCGGCGAGCTGACCTCGACAAAGGTCAGCAGCCCGCAGCCGATCGCCATGACGATCATGCCGACCGCGAGGAAGTTGCCCGGCCGCACCCGCCGGGAGTACTTCGCGGTGATCGGGGCGGCCATGGCCACCACGGGGAAGGCGGTCAGCGACCAGAGGGCGGCGGTGAAGGGCCGCAGGCCCAGGACCGACATCATGAACTGGTTGACCAGCAGGTTGATGCCGATGAGCGTGCCGTGCACGACCAGGGTGATGGAGACCGAACCGGTGAAGCCCCGGTTGCGGAACAGCTCCAGGTCGAGAAGGGGGCTCGCCGCGGTGCGCTGGCGCTGCACGAAGAGCACACCGACCACGCAGCCGACGGCGACGACGATCACGGACTCCGTGCTGTAGCCGTTGACGGCCAGCTCCTTGACGCCGTAGACGACCGACAGGATCGCCACGAAGGACAGCACCGCGCCCACCACGTCGAGCTTCCCGCGCGAGGGGTCGCGGTGCTCCGGCAGCAGGAACGGCGCGAGCAGCACCAGCAGAAGCATGATGGGGATGTTGATGAGGAAGACCGATCCCCACCAGAAGTGGTCGAGCAGCAGGCCGCCGATCACGGGGCCGAAGGCCGTGCTGCTGGTGAGCACGCCGGTCCAGGCCGCGATGGCGGTCTTGCGCTGATCCGGATCGTTGAACATGACGCGGATCAGGCCGAGGACGGTCGGCGTCATCGGTGCCGCCGCCAGGCCGAGCAGGGCCCGGCAGGCGATGAGAGCCTCCGGCGTGGTCGCCAGGGCCGCGCCGGCCGAGGCGACGCCGAACATCAACGACCCGATGATGAGCAGTTTGCGCCGGCCGATCTTGTCGCCGACCCACCCCATCGGGATCAGCAGTCCGGCCAGGACGAATGGATAGACATCCATGATCCACAGCAGCTGGGGCGCGCTCGGCTTGAGGTCCGCGCTGATGTCCGGTACGGCGAAGTTCAGTACTCCGATGTCCAGCATGATCAGCAGCGAACCCAGGGTGAGCACAGCCAGGCCCACCCACTCCTTGGTGCCGGCCCTGGCCTTGATCTCAGTCATCGCTCTCCCTCTCGTTGCGTACGTCGCACGCTAACGCGTATCGCATACGCGTAGCGTACCGAGTATCGTGACGCGTATCAAGTACGCACCCCAGCCGATCGGGCTGAGACTCCTGTTCAGGGCTACCGGGATGGGCGCCTGCCCTTCCGTTGCACGTCATCGCCTGTTTGCTTGAAGGGTGAACTGGCGAACGAGCGGCTAGGTTGGACGCCGAACACGTTGGTGAACACGCGAACAGCGCAACGAGGATCGACGAGGGCCGCTACCGGGGCCACGGGGGAGTCGATGGAGTGTGTCGGAAGTGTGGGAAGGGCTGGGCGGTACCTGCCGGCCCTCGGAGTACGAGGCGGACGCGCCTCCGCGATCGCCCGCGGAGGCCCCTGTGACCGCTACCAGGAACGGTCGACGAGAACGAGGGCGATGGTGCCCCGGCTCTGATCGCGGCATCGGCTCGGGCCCTCCGGCCGCCCCCCGAAGAGTCGTATACGGCTCGGCTGTTCGCCGATGGTGTGGCGAGTGGGGAAGACCGGAGTGATCGAACCGGCGTATCGGTCCGCCGCACCGGACCGTTGGCGTTCCGCACGGCACCCGGGCCGGCGTCCCGTGTCACTGGCTCAGGACGGGCACCGCCGGATCGGCGCGGGGCGAACCGCGCGAGATCGTACGGACCGTGCTCAGCCGGGTGGACGTCCGCTTTCTCCAAGCGGACAACCGGTGCCGTTTGTGCAGCGTACTGACTCGGAGCGAGTCCAATGGTGGATTCTGCATGCCGGGTTGCCTTTAATGCTTAATTAACGGGGAAATTAGGGGGCAGCGAAATATGGGTGACCATATATACCGTGAAGCACTCGAAAGTCTTATCGATCAGTACACCGAATCGGTCGCCGGCAGTGGCCAACTCGCCCTCGTCACGGGCGGACTGGCAAGCGGGAAGACCCACTTGCTGTATGACTTCGCAAGCTATGTGAAGCAACAGGACGCGCTCCATCTCACCGCGACCGGCTCCCGGGCCGAGTCCACCTTCCCGGTTGGCGTCATCGACCAGTTGTGCCGTAACGCCGAAATACCGCCGGAGGTGGCGACCCGAATCTCCGGGCTGTTGCAGTCGGACTCGCTGGCACGTGAGTACACCCCCGACGACCTGGACCTGCGCCGGCAGGACGCCAGGATCATCCACGCCGTCAGCGTCGAACTGCTGGAGCTGTCCAGGAACCGCCCCCTGGTCATCAGCATCGACGACATGCAGTTCGTCGACGGCCTGTCGCTCCAGCTGCTCCTGCACCTGCGCCGCCGCATGGCCTCGGCCCAGGTGATGATCGTGATGACCGAATGGAGCTGGGGCCACCCCGCCCTGTCGCGGTTCCACGCCGAGATCACCCAGCAGCCCCACCGGCACCTGAAGCTCGCCCCCCTGGCGGTCGCGGAGGTCGCCGAACTCCTCGCCCGGGAGACGGACGCGCGGCACGCCGAGGAGTACGCGCCCTCCTTCCACCGCTTCACGGGTGGCAACCCCCTGCTGACCAGGGCACTGATGGAGGACTACGGCCAGCGCTGCGCGATGCCGCCCGCCTGTGACGGCGACCCCGCCGAGCGCGCCGCCGGCCCCGTCTTCGCCCAGGCCGTTCTCAACTGCCTCTACCGCTGGGACACCCGGCTGCTCGAAGTGGCCCAAGGGCTGGTCGTGCTGGGCGAGGAGGCGACCCCGCAGCTCGTCGGGCAGCTGGTGTCCCTCCCCGTCGAGTCCGTGGAGCAGGTGGTGCAGGTGCTCTCGTCGGCCGGCCTGCTCAAGGGCAGCCGCTTCCGGCACGCAGTCGCCGAGGACGCCGTCATGGGCACCCTCGACTCCGCCACGCGGGCCCGCAGACACGGCGCGGCCGCCCGGCTCCTCCAGGACCAGGGCGCCGACGCCCAGACCGTCGCCGCCCACCTCATCGCCGCGGGCGGGACCCCGGACAACTGGAACGTCCCGGTGCTCAAGTCCGCCGCGGCCAGGGCCCAGGCCGCCGACGACGTCGACCGGGTGGTCGACTGCCTGGAACTGGCCGTCGCCGCCTCCACCGACAACGAGGAGCGCCGTGAGCTGCGCCGCGGCCTCGCCCGCTCCGTGTGGCGGCTCGACCCGGCGGCCGCCGACCGCCACCACGCCGAGGCCCGGCAGGCGATGCGGGACGGCACCCTCACCAAGCAGGACTGCGTGGCACTGCTCAAGCAGTCCCTCTGGCAGGGTGACCTGGCCACCGCGAAGGCCGCGAACCAGGCGTACATGACCCTCGACGGCCCCCGCGACAAGTACACCGAGGCGGAACTGGTCCTCACCTACCGCTGGTTCTACGGCCCGATGTCCGGACACGGCTGCGAGGACGGGGAAACCGCCCGCCGGGGCGACAGCGAGGCGCGTGAGGAGGACCCGTGGACCCGCGCGGTCAACTCGGTGGCCACCGGACCCCTCTCGGCCGGCGTCAAGAACGCCGTGGCCAGCGCGGAGCACATCCTGGAAAGCTGCCGGCTCGGCGAGCCCCTCCTCGAGGTCGTCATCGCCGCCCTGCTGACCCTGGTGTGCGGCAACCTCCTGGACCGGGCCGGCGAGCGGTGCGACGCCCTGTACGCCGAGGCGGAGCGCCGCGGCGGGCTGACCTGGCAGGCCGCCCTCGGGAGCGTACGGGCCGACATCGCCCTGCGCCGGGGAGACCTGAGCACCGCCGTCTCGCACGCCCAGTCCGCGCTCGCGCTGCTCCCCCCGCAGAGCTGGGGCGTGATGCTCGGCTACCCGCTCAGCACGCTGGTGCGCGCCCACACCGCCATGGGCGAATTCGACGCCGCAGAGGAATCGGTTCGCCAGTTCACCTCGGAAGCGACCCCGACCACTGTGTGGGGCCTGCGCTTCCTGCACGCGCGGGGCCACTACTACCTGGCGACCGAGCGGGTGCTCGCCGCCGTCAAGGACTTCCAGACCTGCGGCCGGCTCGCCTACGACTCGGAGCTCGACGTCGCCGAGCTCGTGCCCTGGCGCAACGGCCTTGCCGAGGCCAACATGCGGCTCGGGCGCACCAACGTGGCGCAGGACCTGGTCAAGCAGCAGCTCAACCGGCCCCAGGGCGTGGACCTGTGCACCCGGGGCGTCTCCTTGCGGCTGCTCGCCGCCGCCGCCGGCGACCCCATGCAGCGCACGGCCCTGCTGCGCAAGTCCGTCGACCTGCTCCAGGTCTCCGGCGACCGCATGGAGCTGGCCCGCTCGCTGGCCGACCTGAGTGAGGCGTACCAGGGCGTGGGGGAGTTCGACGAAGCACGGGCGACCGCCTGGCGGGCCGTTCAGGAGACCAAGATCTGCCAGTCGGGATCGCGCCCGTTGCAACAAGTGCCCGCGCAGCGCAGCGTCGAGACCGTCGTACCCGCCCGGGAGGCCGAGGCCGACACCCCGGCCGCGGCCATCGGCGCCGGCACCGGTGCCGACGGTGTGACGCTCAGCGAGGCCGAGGGCCGGGTGGCCCAGCTGGCCGCCCGGGGCTTCAGCAACCGCGAGATCAGCCGCAAGCTGTTCATCACGGTGAGCACCGTCGAGCAGCACCTGACGCGCGTCTACCGCAAGCTGGGTGTCAACAGCCGCCGGGCCCTGCCCACGCTTCTCCCGCTGCCGCAATTGCAGGCCATGTAATGCCCTTCGGGCACGCTAAGGGCTGTCCCGCAATTCCAGGCGGGCGCACGACGACAGCCACGGCACCTCGCCGCGTTGTCGAAACGCCCGAATACATCCAGTATGCGGGCGCCTCTCCGCCTTGCGATGCACCGCATCCGACGCCGCGCGCTGATCCACCGGGAATTGCGGACAGCCCTTAGGGGCTGTTAGGGGTATTCGGGGGAGAGCCCCTCTCCATAACGTACAGACAGTGGAACGGCCGAGGACCGCCCTTGCGAGCGCACGCCCCCGTGCAGCTCGCCGACGGCGACGGCCGACCATGGCGAGAGTTCGCACGACGCATCCGCCGGATGCCGTCACGGGCTCTCCGGACGACCGGTCCGGAGCGGTGGGGTCCCTGTTCCCCCGCGTATCCCGCCCCTCCGGACCGGTCTTCCGTAACACCGGCAAACCGCGTCCCCCACCGGACGCACCCGGAATGTCTCGTCACGTGGAGGGTGCCATGAGCGGACTGATGCACTGGGAGGAATTGCGTTCCGGGGATTCCGGAGAGGTGGTCCTGGCGGTCGACGCTCCGCCCCACGGCCCGGCGGCGGCCGACTTCCGCGAGCTGACCCCTCTTCTGGAGACCCGGCACAGCGTGTGGCGCGCCGTGGAACGCCCGCACGGCGAACACCCGCGCGGCACGTCCCTGGACGCCTACCTCGCGCCCTGGACCGATGAGATCCGCTCCCGGGGGCTGCGGGTACGTGCGGTGCTCGGCTACAGCCTCGGCGGGATCTTCGCCGGTGTGATCGCCGACGGCATCGGCCGCTCGCAGGGCACCACCCCCGAAGTCCTCCTGTTCGACCCCGAACTGGTGGACACCGACATGGTTCTGGACGAGTTCCGCCGACTGGTGTCCACGCTCTCCCCGAGCCTCGCGAGCGGGAAGCTGGAGCGCCTGGAGCGCGACGGTGCCGCCACCCTGGACACGCACCGGGACGACGCCAAGGCCCTGGCCCTGGGCCTGTACTCGGCACTCAGCCACGCCATGGACGGCGAACTGGACGCGGTGGGCTCCACCGCCGGCCTCGCCCTGGACATCATGAACCTGGCCGCGGCCCGGCTGTCCTCGCTCGCCCTCGCCGAGTCGGTCGACGTGCTCCCGCTCTGGCTCGCCGGCACCGCTCTGTGCTCGTCCAGCCCCGACAGTGGCCTGAGCCGGACCAGGACCGCCATGCTGCTGCCCGAGGCCGCTCTCGTCGGCCGGGAAATCCTCTTCGAGGAGCAGCACGCCGAGGTGCTCAGAAGCTCCGCGGTGGCCCGCAAGGCGTCCGAGCTGCTCAGCGGCCCCCGCACCTGACCTCACCCCCACCGGCACCGCAGCGCCCGATCGCCCTCGCGACCGGGCGCTGCCGCTCGTGACCGGCTCAGCCCGCGGAGGCCGCCTGCCCGCCGTCGGCGCGGATCACCGTCGAGCGCTCGAACCAGTCCAGCGTCTCGGCCAGCGACGCCTCCACTTCGGCCCGGGTGGCTCCGGTGGCCAGCACGGAGCCGATCTTCTCCACGCTCAGCCGGGCGGGCTTCAGGACCGCCCCCGCCTCGGCGTGCCGGTGGTAGGCGCTGATGCCGGGCACCGGGCAGGTGTCGGGGATCTCCAGCAGCGTTCCCGGGCGCGGCGGGAAGAGCGAGAGCCCCGCGATCCGCTCGGGCGCGGCCGGGATCACCGGGACGTCGTGCGCGGCCAGCGACCGCACGTACACCTCCGGCAGCGTGATCCCGAAGCCGAGCCGCAGCACGTGCTCGATCATCCCGCCGCCCATACGGCTCGCCACCTCGTTGAACACCAGCGACCCCGCCGTGTCGCGGAAGACCTCGGCGTGGAACATGAAGGTGCCGGGCACCGGAAGGGCCGCCAGGGCGCTGCGGGTGATCTCCCGCAGCGGTTCCAGCAGCGGATCGTCCGGATCCAGCAGGCAGCTGTGGAGCGCGCGTCCGCGGATGATGTCCAGGCAGGAGGTGTCGCCCTGGGTCGAGGGCCACATCAGCAGCGGTTGTCCGTCGGCGATGATGCCGTCGACGTGGAACAGCTCGTGCTCGATGTACTTCTCGACCAGCAGCTGAGCCCCGTCGTCCGTGCCGAGGTCACGGTGGGCGGCCAGCAGTGACGTGAGACCGTCCTGGTCCCGGAGGACGTGCACGTCCATGGAGCCGCCGCCTCTTCGCGGCTTGACCACGACCGGATATCCCTGCTCCTCGACGAAGCCCAGCAGGTCGTCCAGATGGCTCACCGGGGCGTACGGCGCCACGGGGACGCCGGCCCCGTCGAGCAGCCGCTTCATCCGCAGCTTGTCCCGGAAGGCGACGGCGCTGCCGACGTCCTGGCCGGGCAGGTCCATCAGCTGCCGCAGGCGCGCGGCCCGCAGGATGTCGAACTCCGACAGGGCGATCACCCGGTCGAAACCCGTCTTCCGGTGGAGTTCCAGTGCGTGCAGCTCGACCAGGGGATTGAAGTGGAAGTCGGGCAGAATTTCCACCTGCGCATATCCTGCGAGTTGCTCCGCCCTGGTCGCCGGGTCGGCCGATACCGCCGCCTCGTCGGTGAGGAGCACCGCTTGGTGGGCGTCGCCGATCCACTCCGGGAAGCGCCGGCCCGAAAGCGGAGTGCGGTTCAGAACCAGAAACCTCACCGTACCTCCACGGATATCGCGTCACGGAACTCCAGGAATCCGGAATCCACGGCCTCGGCGGTCTCGTCGGAGAACAGCACATGCCCGTGGGCCGCCGACGCGTGCGGCGGAACAAGGACCCGGTCGCCGATCCGCCCGTACAGCACGATCTCACTGACGCGCTCGTCGTCGTCGATCTTCTCCATGCCGTGAACGCCGACGAGTTCGCCGGCCCGCTCGGCGAAGAACAGGTAGAAGCCCGTGGGCTTCGGGGACCGCGGCGGGACCAGCCTCGCCTCACGCCCAGTGGAAAGATCGAGCAAAGCTTCCACCATGTCGATGCCAGTACTGAGGAGCACCGACTGATAAACCGGGCCGCCGCCCAGCCGCCCGGCCGTCTCGAGAATGTACGGCTCACCTTCCTCGGTCAGCCGGAATTCCGTGTGCGTGGCCCCGGTGTCGATACCCAGTGCCCGGTGCGCCTCGGCGGTCACCGCCGTGATGCGCTCGACGAGCTCTCCCGGCAGCCGGGTCGGCGTGGTGTAGTAGACCTCTTCGAAGAAGGGCCCTTCCATGGGCAGCGGCTTGTCGTGCACGGCCACCACGTGCGTGTTCCCGCCGACGACCAGTGACTCGACGCTGATCTCCGAGCCGGGGACGTAAGCCTCCATCAGCACGGCTTCGCCGTACTCCTCCTTGGTGCGCACGTGCAACGGGTCGTGCGTGAAGCCCGTCCAGGCGCCGTGCCTGATCGTGTCGAAGTGCTCGGCCAGCTCGCCGTCGTCGTCGACCCGGCGCACGTACTTGCTGCCGCCGCCGATGAGCGGCTTGAGCACCAGCGGATACCCGACGGAGGCGGCCGCCTCCCGCGCTTCTCCCAGGTCACGGGCGAGGGCGAAGCGCGGCTGGACCAGGCCGGCGGCACCGAACGCGGAGCGCATCGCGTACTTGTCGCGCGCCAGAAAGGCAGCCCGCTCGCCCACCGACGGCAGTCCCAGTCCGGCCGCCACGGCCGCGGCGGCCGGCACGCTCTGCTCGACGAACGTCAGGACGCCGCGGATGGGCTCGGTCTCCTCGGAGGCGAGCAGCCTGGCCGCCGCCACCGTGTCCTCGATGCTGGCGGTGTCCGCCACCACCACGCGGTCGACGAAGTCCGCCTCCCACGTCGCGTCCTTCATCACCATCAGGAGCCGCTCACCGTGCTCCCGCGCATAGTCCCGCACCCGGGCGAGGTGCTTTCGCCGACTGAGGTTCCGCGTGTGCAGTAGGAGGATGCTCACAGTTGTGTGTCTCTCAAATCGTTGAAATGCCGCTTGCGGACGGGTAGTTGAGAAGCAGAATCCTCTACTCGGCGTCTTGGTGCCCAGGTTGAGATCAAGCTCACGTCACTACTTGTCAACTAGGGCTGTCCGTACGGAGATTGAGGCCAAAAAAACATTGCTTCAGCGCGATCAGACCATGCTAGCGTTCGCCGGGTCAAACACCTCGGGGGAGCTGTGAGTCGTTTCGCGACCCGTCCCGCCGGGGATTCCAGGGGAATCATCAGCACGCGGGGGGCGTAGTCAAATGTCGCGCAGTGTCACTATAGGCAACAGGACCATCACCGACAGTACTGAAGCCTTTGTGATAGCTGAGATAGGTCACAACCACGGCGGAGACATCGGGCTGGCCGCGGAACTCGTGCGCATGGCTGCGGAATCCGGCGCCGACGCCGCCAAGCTCCAGAAGCGCGACAACAAGTCGCTGTACACCGAGGCGATGTACAACCAGCCGTACACGGGACGGAACAGCTACGGCGCCACGTACGGATTGCACCGCGAAGCCGTGGAATTCGGGGAGAAGGAGTACCGCCACCTCGCCCAGGTCGCCGCCGAGGCCGGCATCGCCTTCTTCTCGACCGCCTTCGACTTCAACAGTGTCGATTTCCTCTCCGAGTTGGGCGTACCGGCCATCAAGATGGCCTCCGGCGACCTCACCAACACACCGCTGCTCGCCTACGCGGCGAAGACCGGCATCCCGCTGGTCATCAGCACCGGCGGAGCGGACATGACGGACGTCCGCCGCGCCGTCGAGACCATCCTGCCGCTCAACGACCAGCTCGCCGTGCTCCAGTGCACCGCCGCCTACCCCGCCACGCCCGACGTGCTGAACCTCTCGGTCATCAACACCTACCGCGAGGAGTTCCCCGACGTGGTCGTCGGTCTCTCCGGCCACGACATCGAGACCGAGTCGAGCGTCATCGCCTACACCCTCGGCGCGCGCGTCATCGAGAAGCACGTCACGCTCGACCGCTCCATGCCCGGCAGCGACCACCACTTCTCGCTCGAAGCCGGCCATCTGCGGGAGCTCGTCGACAGCCTGGAGCGCACCCGCCGCTCCCTGGGCAGCCCGGTCAAGGAACTGCTGCCGGTCGAGGCGCCCGCCCTGCACAAGATGGCCAAGAAGCTCGTCGCCGCCCGCGCCCTGGCCGCCGGCGAGATCCTCGTCGCCGACGACATCGCCATCAAGTCGCCCGGCGACGGCCTGCGGCCATACCTGCTGGAGGAGCTGGTAGGCCGGCCGCTGCTGGCGTCGCTGGCCGCCGACGAGGACATCCAGCTCAGCAACCTCGGCTGATCGCGCCATGAGTGCACACACCGACCTGACGGGACAGGTCGCGGTCGTCACGGGCGTTCTCGGCAAGCTCGGCGCCATCTGGACCGACACGCTGCTCGGCGCCGGCGCCCGGGTCGTGGGCCTGGACCGGGTGCCGTCCGTCCCGGACGCCTTCGCCGCCGTACTCGAACGCCATGACGCCGGCCGCTTCCACCTGCTGGAAGCCGATGTCACGGACACCGGGAGCCTGCGCGCCGCGCTGGCCCGGTGCCGGGCGGAGGCCGGCACGCCGACGATCCTCGTCAACAACGCGGGGATCGACCAGCCGCCGTCCGCCACCGGCGACAGCTGGCTCTTCGGCGACATCCCGGCCGAGGTGTCCGCGGCCGTCCTCGACGTCAACGCGCTGGGGGTGCTGCGGGTCAGCCAGGTCTTCGGTACGGCGATGGCAGAGGCGGGTGCGGGCTCCGTCATCAACATCGGCTCCCTGTACGGGTCGATGGCGCCCGATCCGCGCCTGTACGAGCACCTGCCCCAGGACCCGCCGTTCCTCAAGCCGCCGGCGTACGGCATGTCCAAGGCCGCCGCCGCCGCCCTGACCCGCTACCTCGCCGCCCTGTGGGGGCCCGCCGGCGTACGGGTCAACACGCTCTCACCGGGGGGCGTCCTCGGCGGCCAGGACCCCGAATTCCGGGCCAAGTTCAGCGCACGCGTACCGCTGCGGCGAATGGCCGAACCCTCGGATCTGACCGGGCCGCTGCTGTTCCTCGCCTCCGGCATGAGCAGCTACGTGACCGGCACCGAGCTGCTCGTCGACGGCGGTTACGTCAGCTGGTGAGGCGGAGGCCGTCACCCGTACTCCTGGAGAAGTCATGAACACCACCCTCGCCTGGCTGCCCGCCGACGAGTTCACGCGCATCCTGAACGGCATCCCCGACCGTCACGACCGGAGCAAGGCGTTCGCGGACGCCGCCCGGGTCAACACCCTCTACAGCATCATGCGAGCGGGCTCCGGCCACCTCGGATCCAGCTTCAGCGCGGCCGACACCGTCGCCTGGCTGCTGCTGGAGGAGATGAGGTCACCCTTCGAGCCCGACGGAGACGTCTACTTCTCGTCCAAGGGCCACGACGCGCCCGGGCTCTACGCGGCACTGATCGCCCTCGGCGCGCTGCCCGAGGACAAGCTCCACCAGCTGCGCAGGCTCGGCGGCCTGCCCGGCCACCCCGACGTCAGCCTCCCGCACATGCACGCCAACACCGGCTCCCTCGGGATGGGCATCTCCAAGGCCAAGGGCATGATCCTGGCCGACCGGCTCATCGGCGCCAACCGCCGTGTCTACCTCCTCACCGGGGACGGTGAGCTCCAGGAGGGCCAGAACTGGGAGGCGCTGGCAGGAGCCGTCCACCGCGACATGGGCGAACTGACCGTCATCGTGGACCACAACAAGATCCAGTCGGACACCTGGGTCACCGAGGTGAGCGACCTCGGTGACCTCCAGGCCAAGTTCGCCGCATTCGGCTGGGCCGTGCTGCGCTGCGACGGGAACTCCGCCAAGGACCTCGACGCCACCCTCCGCCTCCGTGAGAAGGAGTGCGCCGGCCGGCCCGCGGTCATCATCGCCGACACCGTCAAGGGCGCCGGCTGCACCACGTTCGCGGCGACCTCCATGCCCGAGGGGGAGTGGCGCTACCGCTTCCACAGCGGGGCGCCCGGCGTCGAGGACTACCTCGCCGCACACCGGGAGCTGGTGGCGTCCGTCGACGGACTGCTCGGCCGCCACGGCCTGGCCCCGCTCGCCCTGACGACCGCGGAAACGGTACTGCCCGCCAAGGCGACCGGCCCGAAACTCCCCGAGGTCTACGGCCGGGCCCTGGTCGAACGCGCCCGGACGGACGAGCGGATCGTGGCGCTCGACGCCGACCTCGTCCTCGACACCGGCCTCATCCCGTTCTCCGAGGCCCTTCCGGACCGCTTCTTCGAGTGCGGCATCGCCGAACAGGACATGGTGTCGATGGCGGGAGGTCTCGCCTCGCGCGGCCTGCTGCCGTTCGCGCACTCCTTCTCCTGCTTCCTGCACGCCCGGCCCAACGAGCAGATGTACACCAACGCCACCGAACGCCGGAAGGTCGTGTACGTCGGCTCGCTCGCCGGCCTCATCCCGGCCGCGCCGGGCCACTCCCACCAGGCGGTGCGCGACATCAGCGCGCTCGGCGCCATCCCGGGCCTGGTCCTGCTGGAGCCGGCGAACTCCGCCGAGACCGAGGCCGCCGTCGCGTTCTGCGCCGAGACCGACTCCAGCGTCTACCTCAGGCTCGTCAGCACCCCGGTGTCCGAGGAGGCCGAGTCGCTGGGCGCGCAGCCTCTGGAGACCGGCCGCGGTCGCGTCGTCAGGCCGGGCGGCCGCACCGTCGCCATCGGCTCCGGACCCATCGTGCTCACCCAACTGCTGCGCGCCGCGGACCTGCTGGCGGCCGACGGCGTCGGCCTCACCGTGGTGGAGCTGCCCTGGCTGAACCGGGTGGACACCGCCTGGCTGGCCGAAACGGCCGCAACGGCCGACGAGTTGTTCGTGGTCGAGAACCACTACACCCACGGCGGTCAGGCGGACCTGATCGCCCGGGCCCTGCTGGAGCTCGGAGCCGACCGCGTCCCGTCGTTCGCCGGCATCGGCCTGACCGACGTGCCGCTGTGCGGCACCGAGGCGGAGGTCCTCGACGCCCACGGCCTGAACGCCCACACACTCGCCACCCGGATCCGCGCCGGGCTGCGGCCGTCCCGGGACAGCTGACGCACCGGTCCGAGCCACCCACACCATCAAGAGGAGCACCCTATGGACACGGTCTACAACGACCTCTCCCGGCCGTCGCAGGACATCGTCGACGGCTTCCGTGAACTGCTCGCCGAGTACAGCCCGAGCTGCGTGGTCACCGACGCCCAGCGACGAGCCGGAGCGATCGGCGGGTTCCAGGTCGTCCGTCACGACCAGAAGATCGCCGGGCCCGCGTTCACCATCGACCTGTCGATCGACGACTGGGTCAACACGCTGCCCATCCTCTCCCGCGCGCAGCCCGGCGACGTCATCGTCATGGCCTGCCACGGTCTGGCCACCACGGCGATGTGGGGCGGCCTGACCGCCACGGTCTCCCACAAGTTCGGCATCGCCGGGTCCATCATCGACGGCGCCGCCCGGGACATCGACGAGATCCGCGACATCGGCTTCCCCGTCTGGTACCGCACCACCTCCCCGCGGCAGTCGCCCGGAGCCGTCCACGACCGCATCGAGCCCGTCCAGGTCAATGTGCCGGTCTCGGTCGGCGGCCAGGTGATCTTCCCCGGCGACATCATCGTGGCCGACGAGAACGGCGTCGCCACCGTGCCCTCGGGCAGCGCCAAGGCCGTGCTGGAAAGCGCCCGCGGCGTGGCGGCACGCGAGAACGAGATCCGCGACCGCATCGGCTCCGGTGCGACCGCGGCCGACCTGCGGGCCGAGTTCGGCAACCTCTGAGGAGAGACGATGCGCCTCTACATCACCGGAGCGGACGGCAGCCTCGGCAAGGCCCTGACCCAGGAGCTGAGCACCGATCCGCGCACCGCCGACTGGCCCGTCCTCGGGGTGTCCGTGGCGGACTTCGACATCGGCGACGAGCACGCCGTGACCGCCTCCGTCGAGTCCTTCCGCCCGGACATCGTGCTCCACCTCGCCGCCATCTCCATCGTGGCCGCCTGCGAGACGGACACCGAACTCGCCCTGCGCGTCAACGTCGCCGGTGTGCACCAGGTCGCCGAGGCGTGCCGCAGGACCGGCAGCCGCATGGTGTACATCTCCAGCGACTACGTCTTCGACGGCGTCTCGGCCCCCGAGGACGACTACCGGGAGACGGACGTCCCCAACCCGCTGAGCCTGTACGCGCTCACCAAGCTCGCCGGCGAGCAGATCGCCGAACGGGTGCCCGAGCACCTGGTGGTCCGCACCTCCTGGCTGTTCGGCGGTGCGGCGGAGAACAACGACGACGTCCTCGCCACCATCCGCTCCGCCGAGCGCGGCGAGCGCCAGGAGCTGATCGACGACCAGTACAGCCGCCCCACCTACACCGTCGACCTGGCGCGGGCCCTCATCCACCTGATCACCCTGGACGAGTTCCCCACCGGCCTCCTGCACGTCGCCAACCGGAACCCGGCGACCCGCTACGAACTGGGCGCCCGCGCCCTGAACGAGTACGACCCCAAACTGTGCGCCGAGCACCCGCCGACCGCGGTCTCCTTCGACGACTGCACCTTCGTCGGCGGCAGGCCCAAGGCCTCCGTCCTCAACACCGACCGGCTCGCGCGGCTCGGTATGACCATGCCGACCTGGCAGGACGCCGTGTCCAGGCACTGCGCGGTGCTCCGCGACGAAGCCGAATCCCGGAAGGCCACCGCATGAAACTGTTGAACCGGGCCACCGCCGCCCCCGCAACCTGGCGCAACTGGGCCCGGTCGGCGCGCTGCACGCCCGACCGCATCATTCGCGCCACGCACGAGAGCGACCTCGTCGACGCCGTGCGCTACGCGTCCGACCGCGGCCTGCCCCTGCGCGCCGCCGGGACGGGCCACTCGTTCAACCCCCTGGTCACCACCAGCGGTGTCGTGCTGGACATGACCGGCTGCACCGGCATCGTCGCCCTCGACCCCGACGCCCCGTCCGTCACCGTGCGCGGCGGCACCCTCCTGCGGGAGCTGAACTGGGCGCTCGACAAGGCCGGGCTGGCCCTGTCCAACATGGGCACCCTCGAAGAGCAGACCATCGCCGGGGCCATTTCCACCGGCAACCACGGGAGCGGGCTCGCCCACCGCCCCTTCTCCGGGCAGGTCCTCGCCCTCACCCTCGTCACCGCCGACGGCAGCGTCCGCCGTTGCTCCCCCGAGGAGGACCCGGAACTCTTCGCCGCCGCCGCCACCTCCCTGGGCGCGCTCGGCGTCATCTCCACCGTCACCCTGCGCTGCGTACCCAAGTACAACCTCCGCGTCACCGAGGGCAGCCTGCCGCTGGAAAGCATCCTGGAGGACATCGAGGCGTACGCCGGCAGCGCCGAGCACGCCACGTTCTCCCTGAAGGGCTGGAGCGACAACGCCTCCACGCTCAAGCTGGAGCCGACCGACGCGCCGGTGTCCGCCGACGCCGACCGCCGCCGCCGCGCCAACACCCTCGGCGAGGTGCGCTGCGCCACCGCGGGGCTGGCGGGCCGCATCGACCAGCGCAGCGTGCGGCGCATCATGACCGCCCAGCTCGGCGGGGGATCCGGGCCCGCGGACTACGTCGACGTCAGCTACAACGCGTTCACCTTCCCGCAGCCGGTGAAGTTCCTCTCCCTCGAGTACGCCCTGCCGTTCACCTCGTCGGCCGACACGGTGCGTCAGGTGCACGAGGAGGTCAAGCGCTTCGGGCTGCGGACCCCGTACTCCATCACGGTGCGCTTCAGCGCCGGTGACGAGCTGCTGCTCAGCCCTGCCCAGGGACGCACGACGACCTACGTCAACATCACCGTCCCGCGCACCGTCGGCTACACCGAACTGCTGCGCACCTTCGAGGCGGTGCTCCTGGAGCACGACGGCCGGCCGCACTGGGGCAAGGCTCACACGGCCACCGCCGAGATCGTCGCCGACCGCTACCCCGGCTGGAAGGCGTTCCAGGACATCCGGGCCGAACTCGACCCGCAGTCCCTGTTCACCAGCGACTACCTCAGGCGGGTGCTCGGAAGCACGCGTCCCCGGCCGTGACCCCCGCCGGCGCCGTCACGGCCGTCGCCGTCCTCATGGACTTCGACGGTCTCCTGTGCGACACCGAACGGGCCGCCCACCGGTCCTGGCGGAACCTCTACGGCCGGTACGGGCTCGCGTTCCCGGACGAGGTCTGGACCGCCATGATGGGCCGGGCGACCGGTGAGTCGTACGCGGTCCAGGACCTCTCCCGGCGGCTGGACCGAGCCCTGACCACCAGCGAACTCCAGGAGCGGCGTCGGGACAAGCAGCGCCTGGCCTCGGCGGAACCGCTGAGGCCGGGCGTGGCCCGCCTGCTGGAGAGCGCCGGCAGCCAGGGCATCGCCTGCGCGGTCGTCTCCAGCTCCGAGCGGGCCTGGGTCCACGGCCATCTGGAGCGCCTGGGCGTCCGGGAGCGGTTCGGCGAAGTGGTCACCGGCGAACAGGTCCGGGCCCGCAAACCCGCGCCCGATCTGTACCTGCGGGCGCTGGAACTGCTGGGCGCCGACCCGGCCGACTGTCTGGCGCTGGAGGACTCCGCCACCGGCGTCGCCGCGGCGAAGGCCGCGGGCCTGCGCTGTGTGGCGGTACCCGGCGCCCGAGGCAATCGTTCCGGGCTGGACGCGGCCGATCTCGTGCTCGACAGCCTGGAGCACCTCTCCACCACCAAGCCCCAAAAGGTGAGATCCGTATGACGACAGAAGCAGAATCCCCGGGCGCCCCCATGTCCATCATGGACTCGCTGGTGCGCACGGACGCCGACGGCCCCGAGTGGCTCTGGCGCAGCGGCTCCCTGATCCCCTGGGCCGAGGCGAGCGTGCACGTCAACGCCGTGGGTCACGCCTCGGTCGCGGCGGTGTTCGAGGGCATCAAGGCGTACGTCTCGCACGACGGCAGCGGGCTGCTGGTCCTCCGGCTGGACGAGCACCTCCAGCGCCTCTACGACTCGGCGCGCATCGTCCGCCTCCACATCCCCTACGACCTCCCGACGCTGCGCGAGGCCGTCCTGGACGTCCTGCGCGCCAACCGGTACCGCGAGGACGTGTACCTGCGGCCCTGGGCGTTTCCGGAGGGCGTCATCCAGGAACAGATGGTTCCGGCCGGCGTCACCTGCGAAGTGGTCGTCGACAGCTGGACCTTCACGAGCGGTCTGGGCACCGAGCGCGGCTGCCGGGCGGCGGTCAGCTCCTGGACCCGCATCAACGAGTCGTCCATGCCGCCGCGGGTCAAGGCGTTCTCCAACTACCACAACGGCCGTCTCGCGATGATCGAGGCGCGGGAGAACGGCCACGACTGGCCCATCCTGCTCAACGAGCGCGGCAAGGTGAGCGAGGGCCCCGGGGCCTGCATCGCGCTCGTCCGCGACGGCGAGGTGATCACCCCGTCGACCACCAGCGGGATCCTGGAGAGCCTCACCCGGGCGACCTCGCTGACCCTGCTGCGCGAGATGGGCCGCACGGTGGTCGAACGCGATGTCGACCGCACCGAGCTGTACCTGGCCGAGGAGGTCTTCTTCATGGGCACCGGCTGGGAGATCCTGCCGGTGACCTCGGTGGACGGACTCCAGGTCGGGGACGGGACCGCCGGCGAGGTCACGCGCGCACTCGACGCGGCCTACGCCGCCGTGGTGCGCGGCACCTCGGACCTGCACAAGGACTGGGTCACCGAAATCCCGTTCTGACCGCCGCGTTGGGCATCGCGCCGGCTCAACGGTACGGTCTGGTCTTCGACTTGACCGGCCGAGGGGCATCCGGCCCCTCGGCCGCAGACCGCCGGTCCGGCTGCGATGATGCTCGTGCCGACCGGCAGGCAGCCGGACAGACCAGTAGGAGAGCCCGTTGACCGTCACCGAATCCGAAGCCACCGCCCCATGGACGGGGGACACCGCAGGCGCCGTCAAGGGCGCCAAGCGGGAGCCTTCCCCTTCGCGGCTGTCGGTCGCCGACGTTCTGACCCTCGGCAACGCGGCATGCGGCTTCGCCTCCGTCTACTTCATCACCGTGGCCGTTCTCGTGCCGTATCTCACGGAGGGCGAGAGCGCCGGCTCCGTACGGCAGGGAGCGGCCACCGCGGTGCTGCTCATGCTGATGGCCGCCCTGTTCGACGTCTGCGACGGCCTTGTCGCGCGCAGGTTCCGCAGCTCCGGGATGGGGGCCGAGCTCGACAACCTCTCGGACCTGATCAGCTTCGGTCTGGCACCCGCCTATTTCGTGCTGGTGTGGGGGCTGGTGAACGAGTACGACCAGGCCCTGGTCACCGGCGCGGCCGTGGCGGTCGTGCTCGCCGGGCTGCTGCGGCTGGCCCGGTTCTCCTGCACCACCATGCAGGACGGCATGTTCCAGGGCATGCCGATCCCCTTCGCGGCACTGACCGTCGTCTCGGTCGTGCTGCTCCAACTGCCGGCCCCGCTCACGCTGCTCGCAGTCGTGGGTGTCGCCTGGCTCATGGTGAGCCGGGTCCAGTACCCCAAGCCGACCGGCAAGCTGGCGGTCGCCACCATCGCGTGGGCAGCGGTCAACATCGGATGCCTGGCCGCCTGGGCCACCAACCTCGCGGGAGCCGAGAAGCTCCTGGTGACCGGCTGCGCCCTGCAGGTCACGCTGGCGGCCGGGCTGCCACTCTTCGCCGCCGGGCGGCGGGTCAACGCCATGCGGTACCGACGTTCGGCCTGACGTCCCGCGCCCACCTCACTCTTGGAGTCCAGCGCAGATGCATGTGAACCACCAGGCCCACGAGCCCGTCCGTCACCTGCTGGTGGTGGGTGACGAGCGGGACATCGTCGCCCATGCCCGGGAGCTCCGTCCGGAGCTCAGGACCAGTGTCCTGTGCACCCACCAGGAAGCCCGCAAGATGCGGACCACGGACAGCCACCGCAGGGTGGTCGTCGTGGAGGCCGGCGCCCCGCTCGACGAGTGGATCGCCGCCGCACGGTTCGTCCACGCGGTCGAGCCGGTGGACCGGGTGGTGTGTTACGGCGAGGAGGGCCAGGAGCCCGCCGCGCTCATCGCGCTGGAGCTGGGGCTGCCGTGGCACTCCCCGGAGACGGTGAGGGCCGTGGACGACAAGCGCCTGATGCGCGAGCGCCTCGCGGCCGCCGGTGTGGACGACACACCCTGCCTGGAGGCGACGGCGGCGGAGGAGGTCATCGCCTTCGGCGACCGCGTGGGCTACCCGCTGATCTGCAAGCCGGGCCAGGGCGTCGGCAGCCAGGGCGTGGTGCGCTGCGAGGGGCCCGAGGACGTCGCCGAGAAGCTGGAGGTCACGTTCACGGCCGCCGCCGGTCTGCCCCGGTCCGGCGTGCTGGTCGAGCCCTTCCACGAGGGCGAGGAGTTCAGCGTCGAGTGCCTGAGCGAGAACGGTGAGCACATCGCGCTGTGCGTCACCAAGAAGTTCCTCGTCCCGGGCCGGTTCGTGGAGCTGGGCCATGTCCTCCCGGCTCCGCTGCCCGCCTCCGAGGAGGAGCGGATCGTGGCGGCGGTGGCGGCCGCGCTGGACGCCCTGGGCATCGAGGAGGGGGCCACCCACACCGAGGTCATCGTCGGCGAGGGCACGGTCAGGATCGTCGAGACCCATCTGCGGCAGGGCGGCGACCGGATCCCCTACCTGCTGCGGGAAGCCCGTGGCGCCGACATCGTGGCCGCCCTCGCGCGGCAGAGCATCGGCGTGCCCTCCCTCGGCGAGGTACGCGCCGCCTTGGCGAAGGCCGCCGCCGAGCCGCGTTCCGCAGCGATCTGGTACGCGGTGCCGCAGGCAACCGGTGAGCTGCTGGAGGTGCGGGGCGCCGAGGAGATCAGGGCCCGCTCGGGTGTGCGCGATGTCGTGATCCGCAGCGCGCCCGGCGACCGTCTCGGTCCGGTCGCCCGCTCCGCCGACCGGCCCGCCCACGTGTGGGCGGTCGCGGACAGCCCCGAGGCAGCGCTGGAGACGGTACGCGGCGCCGTGGCGGACCTCCGGTTCGTGGTCGGCATACCGGGCAGCCTCGGATGACGGCCGGTGCCCGCGGTTCGGCGCTGAGCAGGCTGGCCACAGGCGTCAGGAGCAGCTCGGCCGGGGAACGCACCCTGGTCGTCAGCTCCCTGTCCGACTCCATGGGCACGGGACTCTTCGCCGCGCTGGCGGCGGTGTTCTTCACCCGGGTCAGCGGCCTGACAGCCACTCAGTTCGCCCTGGGCCTCTCGCTCGCCGGAGCCGTCGGCTTCCTGCTCACCATCCCGATGGGCGTGGTCGGCGACCGCTTCGGAGCCCGGCGTACGCTGATCGTCCTCAATCTGTGGCGGGCCGTCGGCTTCGCCTGCTACGTCTTCGTCACCTCCTTCCCCGCCTACCTGGTCGTCGTCCTGCTGACGGCCGTCGCCGACCGGACCGCCGGCGGGGTCAGCCAGGCCATCGTCGCCGACGTGGCCGGGGACGACCGGCGCGTCAGCCTCATGGCCGTCGTCCGTTCCGTACGGAACGTGGGGTACGCGGTCGGAGGGCTGGCCGCGGGCGTCGCCATCGCGGTCGGCAGCCCCTGGGTCTTCAGGGGGACGCTGTTCGGCATCGCGCTCTTCTACGTGATCTGCGCGGCGCTGCTCGCGCGGCTGAAGACCGCGGACGCCGTGCCCGTACCCCGCGGCACCAAGCGGAGGTGGGCGTTCCGAGACCGTCGCTACCTGGTCTTCACCGGACTGAACACGCTCCTGACGCTGCACGTCACCACGCTCAACGTACTGCTGCCCCTGTGGATCCTGGCCTCGCCCGGGATACCCGAGTCCCTCGTCGCGCTGCCGCTGATCGTCAACACCGTGCTCGTCTCGGTGTTCCAGCTGCCGGCCACCCGGCACATCGCCGACCTGCGGGGAGCGGGACGGGCCGCACTGGCGTCCGCGGTGCTGCTGACCGCCGCGTGCGCCTTCTTCGCGCTCTCCGCCTGGTGGGACGACTCGGCCGGCGCGGTGCCCGTCCTGCTCATCGGGGTGCTCGCGCTGACGGTGGCCGAAATGTGGCAGGCGGCGTCCTCCTGGCAGATCTCGATGGACCTCGCCCCCGAACGGGACCGGTCGCAGTACCTCTCGACGTTCAACCTCAGCAACACCGCGGAGCGGGTCGTCGGACCGGCGGTCCTGCCGGCGCTCGTCATGACGTTCCGGTCCTGGGGCTGGATCGCCGCCTCGGCCGCGGTCCTGGCCGGTGGTGTCGCCACCTGGTGGCTCACCCGTGCGGGCGCCGCCGCACCCGTGGCGGACGCCGGCGGCGAGGTCCCCGGCGAGGGAGTGGCCGGCGGCCTCGGCACGGCGTGATGCCCCTCCTTCCGCCGCGAGGGCGGGCATTCTCGCACCGCACCGGGCTTGCGTTCAAGTGATGCGTCGGGCGGTGCCCGGTCTGTCAAGTCCCGTCAAGCGGAACCCCTGACAGTCGGGCACCTTTGGTCCAGACCTATTGACGGGCCCGGGCCCCCCTTCTACGATCCCGTCGATCGCCGGACTGCATCTCTCCAGTTCATCCGGGTCCGTGCGTCCACGCCCCCTACGCACGCCCACGCCGTCGGCACGTGGCGAGAACGGAGCACAGCATGTTCCATCGGAGGATTCGTACTACGTCGCCCGGGACGGATGACGGGCATTCGGCCGCCGTCCGGACCCGGCGAGGTTCGACCGTCCTGACCCGGACGATCGCGGGACTGAGCGCCGCCATCGTTCTCGGTGCCTGCGTCGCCCTGGCCGGTTCCGGGCCGGCCGGCGCCGCCGCCACCGACCTGCTGACCAACTCCGGCTTCGAGAACGGCCTTTCCGGCTGGACCTGCGCCAACGGTTCCGGCCAGGCCGTCAGCAGCCCGGTCCACTCCGGCTCGTCCGCACTGAAGGCCACGCCGTCCGGCCTGGACAACGCCCAGTGCACCCAGACGGTCAGTGTGCGGCCGAACTCGACGTACACGCTGAGCGCCTTCGTCCAGGGCAGCTACGTCTACCTCGGCGCCAGTGGCACCGGTGCCACCAGCGAACCGCAGACCTGGACGCCCGGCTCCGCGTCGTACAGCAAGCTGAGCGTCGACTTCACCACCGGTGCGAACACCACGTCGGTGACGGTCCACCTGCACGGCTGGTACGGGACGCCCGCGTACTTCGCGGACGACGTGTCGCTCACCGGCCCCGGTGGCTCGACGCCCCCGCCGACGACGCCCCCGCCCACCGATCCGCCGACGACGCCCCCGCCCACCGATCCGCCGACCACCCCGCCGCCCACCGACCCCCCGGGCGACGCCACCTGTGCCACGAAGCCCAAGCCGGCCGGAAAGGTGCTCCAGGGCTACTGGGAGAACTGGGACGGCGCCTCGAACGGCGTGCACCCGGGCATGGGCTGGGTCCCCATCACCGACAGCCGGATCGCCCAGCACGGCTACAACGTCATCAACGCCGCCTTCCCGGTGATCCTCTCCGACGGAACCGTCCGGTGGGAGGACGGCATGGACGCGGGCGTGAAGGTGTCGACACCGGCGGAGATGTGTGAGGCCAAGGCGAACGGTGCCACGCTCCTGATGTCCATCGGCGGCGCGGCCGCGGGCATCGACCTGTCGTCGAGCAAGGTCGCCGACCGCTTCGTGGAGACGGTCGTGCCGATCCTCAAGAAGTACAACTTCGACGGGATCGACATCGACATCGAGACCGGTCTGTCCGGCAGCGGGAACATCAACACGCTGTCCGCCTCCCAGTCCAACCTGATCCGCATCATCGACGGCGTTCTGGCCAGGATGCCGGCGGGCTTCGGCCTGACGATGGCGCCCGAGACCGCGTACGTCACCGGCGGCAGCGTCACCTACGGGTCCATCTGGGGCGCGTACCTGCCGATCATCAAGAAGTACGCCGACAACGGCCGGCTGTGGTGGCTCAACATGCAGTACTACAACGGCAGCATGTACGGCTGCTCGGGCGACTCGTACCAGGCCGGCACCGTGGAGGGCTTCGCCGCTCAGACCACCTGCCTCAACAACGGCCTGACCATCCAGGGCACGACGGTCAAGGTGCCGTACGACAAGCAGGTGCCGGGTCTGCCGGCCCAGCCCGGCGCGGGCGGCGGCTACATGACGCCCAGCCAGGTCGGCCAGGCGTGGAACACGTTCAACGGCTCACTCAAGGGACTGATGACGTGGTCCCTCAACTGGGACGGCTCGAAGGGCTGGTCCTTCGGCAACAACGTCAAGTCCCTGCAGGGCCGCTAGACCTGACGCGCCCGGTCCCGCGGGGCCGGGCGCGTCCCCCTGCTCAGCGGCGGCGTCACCCCCGCAGCCGCACCGGCAGCTTCCGCACGCTGTTCCCCACGAACGAGCGATGGCGCGGCAGCTCCGCCTCCCGAACCGCGAGGTCCAGGGCCGGGAAGCGGGTGAAGAGCTGTTCCAGGGCCGTGGTGGCCTCCAGGCGGGCCAGGGGCGCGCCCATGCAGTAGTGGGCGCCGTGGCCCAGTGACAGGTGGCGGGACTTGCCGGTGCGGGTGATGTCGAAGTGGGCCGCGTCCGGGCCGTGGGCCTTCGTGTCGCGGCCGGCGGCGGAGTAGCCCGCGAGGACCGGGGTGCCCCGGGGGATCACGGTGCCGTCCAGGGTGAGGTCGCGGGTCGGGTAGCGGAAGGGGAAGTAGCTGACCGGGCTGTCCCAGCGCAGGGTCTCCTCCACGACGTCGGCCCAGTTCGCCGCGCCGGAGAGCACCAGGTCGAGCTGGTCCCGGTGGGCGCACAGGGCGCGTACGGCGTTGGTGATCAGGTTCAGCGTCGTCTCGTGCCCCGCGACGATGGTCAGCATCAGCGTGCCGATCAGCTCCTGCGGGCTGAACCGGTCGCCGTCCTCCTCGCGGACGGCGATCATCGCGCTGGTGAGGTCGTCCCCCGGAGCGGCGGCCTTGGCGGCTACGACCGCACTCAGGGTCTCCGCCGTCTCCCGGTTGGCCGCCATCACCTCGGCCGGGCCGATGTCCGTGGCCACGAGCTGGTTGGAGAGGTGGTGGAGCCGGTCGTGGTGGGCCTCGTCCACGCCCAGCAGTTCGCAGATGACGCCCATGGGCAGCGGCAGCGCGAAGTGGGCGCGCAGATCGACGGTGCCGTCGTCGGTGGCGGCCGCCTCCAGGCCGTCCAGCAGACGGGACGCCAGATCCTCCACGTACGGACGCAGTTCCTCCACCCGGCGGGCCGTGAACGCCTTGCCCATCAGCGACCGCAGCCGCCGGTGGTCGGCGCCGTCCGCGGTCGTCATCCCCTGCACCGTGGCGAACGTCTTCAGCGGCCAGCCGTCGGGGATCTCTCCGGCCTGGAGCGCCGTGAAGTGCTGGGCACTCTTGGCGACGTCGGGGTGCGCGAGGAATTCCCTCAGCGCGTCGTGGCCCAGCACCGCCATCCCCTGTACCTCGCCGGGGAGGACCACCGGAGCGACCGCCCCCCGGGCCAGCAGCCGGGCGTTGGCCGCGTGCGGGCAGCCTCCGGCCGGGTCCGGGCGGTGCGGCCGATCGGCCTCGGGGTTCACCGGTGACGTGTTCAACGGGGCTCCAGGTCTCGGGCAGCACGGCGTACGGGCGGGCCAGTGTGGCCAGCCTCGACGCCCCTGCGCAAGAGCCGGGCCGGGACGCTCAGTCCTTGTGGTCCGGCGCGATCCGCTCCACCAGGCGCAGCAGCGCGGCCCAGGCCAGGTCGTAGGCGTCGTGATCCTCGAAGTCGGAGGAGGCGCCGCCCTCACCGGTGAGTTGCCGGGCGGTGTACTCGGCCACCTGGTCCGTAGGCAGGACGAGTTCGGCGCCGCCGGCCTGGGCGGTGACCTGGATCTCGCACGCCTTCTCCAGGTAGAACATGCGCAGGAACGCCTGCTTGGCACTGTCGCCGACGGTCAGCAGCCCGTGGTTGCGCAGGATGAGCGCGGGGTGGGTGCCGAGGTCGGCGACGAGGCGTTCCTGTTCGGCGAGGTTCAGGGCGACGCCCTCGTAGTCGTGGTAGCCGACGCGGTTGTGGAACTCCATCGACATCTGGTTCACGGGCAGCAGGCCCGCCTTCTGCGCGGCCACCGCGCAGCCGGCCCTGGTGTGCGTGTGCAGCACGACGTGGGCGTCGGTGCGCGCCTTGTGGATCGCGCTGTGGATCACGAAGCCCGCGGGGTTGACCGGGTGCGGGCTCGGCTCCACCGCGTTGCCGTCCAAGTCGATCTTGACCAGATTGGACGCGGTGATCTCCTCGAAGAGGAGCCCGTACGGGTTGATGAGGAAGTGGTGGTCCGGACCCGGCAGCCGCTGCGAGATGTGCGTGAAGATCAGGTCGGTCATACGGAAGTGCGCCACCAAGCGGTAGACGGCCGCGAGTTCACGGCGCAGCCGCGTCTCCTCGGCCGCGATGTCCGTGTCCTGGGCGGTGGCGGGGGTGTCGAGGATGTCCGTCACGCGGGGTCTCCTTGCGTGCTGTCGGCGGGAGGGGTGGTCGCTGCCGGCCGCGGCGTCACGACGGGGGTCTTCGGGCGCCCCGTGGTCCACCAGGCGATGACGTTCTCGGCGGGCTTGGTGACGTAGGCGCGGAGCGAGGCGTCCGTGAGGAAGGCGAAGTGCGGGGAGAGCAGCAGGCGCGGGTGGCCGCGCAGCCGGTCGTCGACGGCGGGCGGTTCGACGGGGAACACGTCGAGCGCGGCGCCGGAGAGCCGGCCGCTGTCGAGGGCGTCCAGGACCGCGCCGGGGTCGATGAGGTCGCCGCGTGAGACGTTCACGAGGAGGGAGCCGGGCCGCATCCGGCCGAGCAGGCCGGCGTCGACCATGCCCCGGGTCCGCGGCGTGGACGGGACGTGCAGCGACAGGACGTCGGCCGTCTCGATCAGGGTGTCGAGGTCCAGGCGCTCGACACCCTCCGGCCAGTCGGCGGCGTGCGGGTCGTGGGCAGCGATCCGGCCGAAGAGCGGAGCGGCGATTCGGGCGAGGACCCGGGCGATGCGGCCGAGGCCGACGAGGCCGAGCGTCATCTCGCTCAGCCGCCTGGGGACCTCGGTGAGGTCGGTGCTCCACCCGCCGGCCCGGACCACGGCGTCCGCCTGCGGCAGGCGCCGCGCGAGGGCGAGCGTCTGGGCGAGCGCGTGGACGGCGACGTCCTCGGTGGCCGAGTCGGGCAGGTTGGCCACCCACAGGCCCCGGCGCGCGGCCTCGGCGGTGTCGATCATGTCGTAACCGGTGGACATGGTCGCCAGCATCCGTACGCGCGGCAGGCGGTCGAGGAGAGCACCGTCCACGCGGGCGTAGCCGACGACGAGCGCCACGGCGTCGTGCGCGGCGGAGGCGATCGCCTCCGGGTCCCTGCTGCCGACGACGCGGACCTCGAAGCCCGCGTCGGTGAGCAGTGCCACGCCGGGGGCGGGGTCGAGTTCCTCCGTGTCGGTGATCACGGCTACAGGTCGCGTCATGCCGGGCCTCCGTCGATGATTCGATCGTTTTATCGCTGAGAAACTTACGTTTCCTCTGTGATGATTGTCTACCTCGGACGAGATGATTGTGCGGAAGGGTGGCTCGGGCCCGGAGCCCGACGGCTCGCCCGGGGGGCCGAGAATGGCCGGACACCATGGACCGAGGAGGGGTGCCACGTGGAGCTCGACGAGACCGATCTGGCGATCGTGCGGGAGTTGCAGGGCGACGGGCGGCTCACCTACGAGACGCTGGCGCAGCGGGTGGGACTTTCGCGGCCGGCCGCCCGGATGCGGGTGCAGCGGCTGCAGGAGTCCGGCGCCGTGCGGGTGGTGGCGATCGTGCACCCAGCCGTGCGCGCCCTCACCGCCTCGGCGCACCTCGCCATCGACACGCACGGTCCGGCCGGTGAGGTGGCGCACCGGGTGGCCGAGCTCCCGCAGGCGCCCTTCGTGACGCTGACGAGCGGGCGGCGGGCCATCATGGCCGAGCTGCGCACGGCGGGCTTCGGGGAGCTGGAGAGCACCATCGAGCACATCCGTGCCCTGTCGGGCGTGCGTGCCGTGGACCCCCTCGTGGCGACGCGGCACGTGAAGGACCCCTACCTGCTCACCGGTGAACCGACCATCGGCGTGCTCGACGGAACGGACGAGCGCATCCTCGCGGAGCTGGAGGAGGACGGCCGGCTGCCGTTCGCAGAGCTGGCCGGGCGGGTCGGGCTGTCGGCGGGCGCGACCCGCTCGCGGACGTTGCGGCTGCTCGACGGCGGGGTGGCGAAGGTGGTCGCGCTGGTGCGGCCCGACATGCTCGGCATGGGGTATCTGTGCGGGTTCAGCCTGCGCGTGGTGGGCCGGGCGGCGGGGGTCGCCGAGACCGTCGCGGGGTTGGCGCGGGTGGCCTTCCTCTCGACGTGCCTGGGCCGGGCGGAAATGGTCGGCACCATCACCGCGGAGTCCCTGGCCGCCGTGCGCGCCACGCTGGAGGAGATCCGCGGCCTCGACGCCGTGTGCGGGGTGGAGAGCTGGCTCCACCTGGAGCTCGTCAAGGAGCGCTACGACCTCCGCCCGCACGCCGCCTGACGCCCGTACCGCCCCGCACCGCCAGGGGTGCGCAGTCGATACGTAACCGCAAACGCGATTCGACTTTACAAAAGTTCTTCCCCGGACCCTCTGGTCAATCAGGCGTTCGCTCTTTATCGTTCTGCGAGCCGAATCGTCTGTCGGCGAGTCATCCGTACCCCTGGCCGAAAGCAGCCCCGCCATGCCCCGTCCCCCCGAGTCCTCCGAGCGCACACTCCTCGTCACCGGCGCCGCCGTAGCCGTCCCGGGCACCTCGGTCCGCGCCGAGGCGCTGGCCGTGCGCGGCGACCGTGTGGTGCACGTCGGTACCGCCGAGGACGCCCGCGCCGCGCTCGGCGGCCGGGCCGACGAGGAGCTGTCGCTCGACGGCGGCCTGGTCCACCCCGGCTTCGTCGACGCCCACTGCCACCCGGTCATGTACGGCCAGGCGCTGGCCTGGGTCGACCTCCGTCCCGAGCGCGTCCCGGACATCGACACCATGGTCGAGGTGCTCCGCGAGGCCGCCCGGGACCTCCCCTCCGGCGTCCCGGTCCGCGGCTTCGGCTACGAGCACCGCCGCCTCGCCGAGGGCCGCCACCCCAGCTGCCACGACCTGGACCGGGTCGCCGAGGACCGCGAGGTCTACGTCATGAACGCCTCCGGCCACGGCGGCGTCGTCAACTCCCACGCCCTGCGCACCTGCCGCATCGACGCCGCCACACCGTCCCCCGAAGGCGGCAGCATCGGCCACTTCGAGGACGGGGAGCCCGACGGCCAGCTGTGGGACGCCGCCTGCGACCTGCTGACCGGACCGGCCGGCGTCAAGATCGGAAACCACGGCCCGAACTTCCACCTCTCCGAGCCCGACGACATCATGGCCGACCACCTCCTGCGCGCCCAGGAGGTGTTCCTCGCCGCCGGCGTCACCACGATCGGCGACGCCCAGGTCTCGCGCCGCGAGATGGAGACCTATCTGCGGGCCCATGCCGACGGCTCGCTGCGCATGCGGGTCTCCGCCTACCTGACCTCGGCGCTCCTGGACACCGCCCTCGAACTCGGCGCGGTGCGCGGCTTCGGCGACGACCACTTCCGCATCCAGGGCGTCAAGTTCTACGCCGACGGCACGCTCGGCGGCTGGACTGCCTACTTCCCCGAGGGCTACGCCGCCGACTGCTGCCACCACGGCCAGCTCTACCACTCCGTCGAGGAGTACGCCGAGATCGTCCGCCGCGCCCACGCGGCCGGCCTCCAGACGGCGACCCACGCCCAGTCCCCGTACGCCATCGGCATGGTGCTCGACGCGATCGAGAAGGCGCAGGCGGAGCGCCCCCGCGAGGACATGCGCCACCGCATCGAGCACTCCGGACTGCCCACCGACGAGCAGATCGACCGCATGGGCGAACTCGGCGTCGTCCCGGTCATGCAGCCCCAGCACCACCTGCGCACCGGCGACGGCACCCTCACCGCCATCGGTGAGATGGGCCACCGCTACAACCCGGCGGGCCGCTGCCCCGAGGCCGGCGTCCCGGTCGTCTTCTCCTCCGACGCCCCTGTCGCCCCGCCCGCCCCGCTGGAGGCCGTCGCCGCAGCCGCGACCCGCCGTACCGTGCTCGGCACCGTCCTGGGCGACGCGTCGCTGCGGCTGCCCGTCGAAGCGGGTCTGCACGCCCACACCGGTGCGGCCGCCGCGGCCCTGCACCGCGAGGACTCGATCGGCGCGCTCGCCCCCGGCATGCTGGCCGACTTCGTCGTCCTGGACGCCGACCCGCTGACCGTTCCGGCCGACGAACTGACCGGCGTCCGGGTCCTGGAGACCTGGATCGGCGGCAGCCGCGCCTGGGCCGCGACCGGCCGCTGACCCGGCGGGCGCACCTGTTTTCCCGGCGGCCGGACGATCCCTTCCGTGGCCCGGCCGCCGGGCCTCGTACAACCCCTCTCCCAGCTCGACTGGCTGCAACGTCCCGTCTGCACTCACCTGCCGGAGGTCCCCTTGCCGGACCGCACCACCACCGCCCGCCGACCGCAGAGCCCGTACCGGACGGCCCTCGCCGCCCTGTCCGGAACCTCCATCGAGTGGTACGACTTCTACGCCTTCGCCACCGCGGCGGCGATCGTGTTCAACGACGTCTTCTTCCCGGCCGACATGCCGACGGCCCTGAAGACCATCTCGTCCTTCGCCACCTTCGCCGTGGGATTCCTGCTGCGCCCGCTCGGCGGCATCGTCTTCGGGCACATCGGTGACCGCGTAGGCCGCAAGAAGACGCTGGTCATCACTCTCATGATGATGGGCATCGCCTCCGTCGCCATCGGTCTGCTGCCCACGTACGAGCAGGTCGGCGCCCTGTCCCCGATCCTGCTGATCGTGCTCCGCCTGATCCAGGGCATCGCGATCGGCGGCGAGTGGGGCGGCGCGGTCCTGATCGCCGTGGAGAACGCCCCCAAGGGCAAGGCCACGTTCTTCGGCTCCTTCGCCCAGCTCGGCTCCTCGGTCGGCGCGCTCCTGTCCACCGGCATGTTCAGCCTCATGAGCCTGTTCGGCGACGCCGCCTTCGACAGCTGGGGCTGGCGCGTGCCCTTCCTCGCGTCCGCCGTCCTCGTCGTCATCGGCCTGGTCATACGCACCAAGCTGGAGGACTCCCCGGTGATGGAGGACATCCACGCTGAGCAGAAGAAGGAGGGCGAGGGCCAGGGCGCTTCGCGGCTGCCCGTCGCCGAGGTGCTGCGCAACGACTGGAAGACGGTCCTGGTGGGCGTCTTCTCGCTGGCCACCGCGACCGGCGGCTACTACGTCGTGACGAGCTACCTGCTCTCGTACGGCACCGACGACCAGCACCTGTCCGAGTCGATGCTGCTCAACGGCCTCACGCTCGCCGCGTTCCTGGAGCTGATCGTCACCCCGTTCCTGTCGCTGCTCGGCGACAAGGTCGGCGCACACAAGGTCGTCGTCTGCGGGCTCGCCGGCGTGGTGCTCCTGTCGATACCGCAGTTCATGGTCGTGGGAACGGGCAACGTCGTCCTGATCTATCTGGCGATGCTCGCGATGCGTCTCGTGATGTCGGCGCTGTACGGGCCGATGGCGGCGATCCTCGCGGACGGCTTCGCCCCGCAAGTGCGGTACACGGGCATCTCGCTGGCGTACCAGATCTGCAACCTGGTCTTCGCGGGCTTCGCGCCGGTCACCGCGGTGTGGCTGTCCTCGCTCGCGGGCGGCGCGTACTGGCCGCCGGCGGTCGCCCTGATGGTGATCTCTTTGATCGGCATCTGGTGCACCCTGCGGCTGCGCACGTACCGCGCGCGCCTCACCCCCGCGACGCCCGAGGCCACGACGGCCCGGGTGGGTGCCAGCGCCTGACGACCCGCCGACGCGTGAGGGCCCGGCCGCTTCGGCCGGGCCCTTCGGCTGCGCCCTCGCGGCAGACACCAGCGCCGCGACCACGGCACGATGGCGGCGACGACCAGCACCATCGCTCCCGACTCGGGGCCGGACGGATTCACTCCCTTTGCCCACCTCACCGCGCAGAACACCGCTCTCCACAGCTCGACGGGGCAGCCCGTGGCGCTGTACCGCGGCCGGCCAAGGGCCTTCGTGTCCCATCACCAGGCCCACCCGGCCGCTCCCGGCATCGTGCACGGCAGGCCCGACGGAGGGACGGCTTCATCAGATGGAGGCGCGGATGGGGCGCCGGGAACTGCTGGTGGGCGAAGCCGCACCTCAGCTCCGCACCATTCTGTCCGAGGCAGTTCTCAGGACCCCCTTGCGCAAGGGCGGTGAGTGACGACAGCAACTGGAGTACTTGGTGGAGGCAGGGGAGAGGGACGGGGTGTCGGTGCAGGTGGCACAGTTCGGCGTGGGGCTCCACGCCCTGACCGACACTGACGTGATGTTCCTTCGCCCTCACCTCCACCGCGGACGACTGGTCGTCCTTCGTGTCCGCCGTGAAGGACGGAACCGTGGGCGCCTGAGTCGCCCCACCGCGTGAGGCGGCCCCGTTGGCCGGTGATCCGTCAGCGGGGCCGCCTGCATTCCGGCGGGAATGCCCCTCGCCCCCGCAACGCCTCCGCGATCACCTGCACCAGATGCCGGCTGTCCAGGCCCGCCAGGTCCCGGACCTGGGTGCGGCAGGAGTAGCCGTCCGCGAGGATACGGCGGTCCGGGGCGGCGGACGCCCTGGACAGGATGCCGTCGCGGGCGATCTTCTCGGAGACCTCGTAATGGCCCTTCTCCATGCCGAAGTTTCCGGCCAGGCCGCAGCATCCGGGGGAGATCTCGACGTCGCAGCCCATGGACCGGAGCAGTGAGTGGTCTGCCTCGTAGCCCATGACCGCGTAGTGGTGGCAGTGGGGCTGGACCAGGAGGTGTTCCGTTGCCTGCGGGGGTGTCCAGTCGATCGAGGTCAGGAATTCGGCGAACGTCCTGACCGCGCCCGCGAGTTCCGCCGCGCCGGGGTCGCCCGGCAGGAGCTCCACCAGGTCCGACCGGAGCGTCGCCGTGCAGCTCGGTTCGATACCGATCACCGTGCGGCCGGCCCGGACGTGGGGGAGCAGCAGGTCCACCGTGGAGCGGAGCTTCGCCCTGGCGGCGGTCAGCTGGCCCGTGGAGATCAGGGTCAGGCCGCAGCAGGCGCCCGGGGCGGCGGTCTCCACGTCGCAGCCGGCCGCCGTCAGGACCTCCACGGCGTCCCGGGGGATGTCCGGGGCGAGCGCGTCCGAGAAGGAGTCGACCCAGAGCAGCACCTTGGGACCGTCCGCCCTCGAAGCGGCGGCCCCGCTCCACCGGAACGGCCTCGCCGGCAGCGGCGGCAGTGAGCGGCGGGGGTCCGCGCCCATCAGGGTCATCATCGTCCGCCGCAGCACCGGCACCCGGCCGGCCAGGTTGACCAGGGGCGCCAGCGGAGCGAGCAGGCACAGCCACTGCGGGAGCCGGCCCAGGGTGTAGTGGCTCAGCGGGCGGCGGCGGCCCTTGTACGTCTGGTGCAGGGCCTCCGACTTGAACGTGGCCATGTCGATCCCCGTGGGGCAGTCGTTGGCGCACGCCTTGCAGCTCAGGCACAGGTCCAGGGCCTCGTGGACCTCCGGCGAGCTCCAGCCCTCCGTGACGAAGCCACCGTTCAGCATCTCCTGGAGCGCCCTCGCCCGCCCCCGCGTGGAGTCCTTCTCGTCGCGGGTGGCCATGTACGAGGGGCACATGAAGCCGCCCTGGCCGCGCAGGTCCGCCCGGCACTTGCCCACCCCGACGCACCGGTGCACGGCGTCCGTGACGTCCCCGCCGTCGTACGCGAAGGCGAAACCGTCGGTCGCCCGCAGCCGGCGCGCCCCGGGCCGCCGGAGGTCCGCGTCCAGCGGCGCGGGGCGGACGACGACACCGGGGTTCATGACGTCGTCCGGGTCCAGGAGCGCCTTGAACGCCTCCATCGCGCGCAGCGCCCCCGGGCCGTACATCGTCGGCAGCAGCTCGGAGCGGGCGCGGCCGTCGCCGTGTTCGCCGGAGAGCGATCCGCCGTGACCGGCGGCCAGGGCGGCGGCACGTGCGAGGAAGTCGCGCAGGGGCGCGCCCCCGGCGTCGAGCGGGAAGTCGATGCGGGCGTGGACGCACCCGTCGCCGAAGTGGCCGTAGGCCAGGCCGGACAGCCCCTTCTCGGTCATCAGCGCCTGGAGCCCGCGCAGATAGTCCCCGAGCCGTTCCGGCGGCACGGCGGAGTCCTCCCAGCCCGGCCACGCCTGCTTGCCGTCGGCGGTGCGTCCGGCCAGACCGGCCCCGTCGGCGCGGATCTGCCAGAGCCGGACCGCCTCGGGGCCGGCGGGCAGGACGACGCTGTCGGCGGCGGTCGAGGCCGCGACGAGCGCGCGCGCCGCCTCGACCGCCTCCCGCGAGGTCGCCCCGCCGACCTCGGCGATCAGCCAGCCGCCGCCCGCGGGCAGCGTGGGGACGGAACCGGCGCCGTGTGCCCGGCGGACCGCGTCCACGAGCTGCGCGTCCAGGCCCTCCAGCGCGAGGGGGCGGAACGGCAGCAGGCGCGGCACGTCGTCCGCGGCCGTCGCCATGTCCGCGTATCCAAGGACCGCGAGCGCCGGAGCGGGCGCCTGCGGGACCAGCCGGACCACGGCTTCGAGCAGGACCCCGCAACTGCCCTCCGTGCCGGTCAGCGCGGCCGCGAGGTTGCGTCCGTTCTCCGGCAGCAGGTGTTCCAGTGAGTAGCCGGAGATCTGCCGTCCGAACCGCCCGAACTCGGTACGCAGCACCGCCAGATGCTCCGCGACGAACGCGTCCAGCCCCGGCACCGCCGCGAGCGCCTCCGGCCCCGCGCCCGCCGTGATCACCGCGCCGCTGCCCGTCAGCCAGGTCATCGACACCACGTTGTCGGCGGTACGCCCGTAAGAGAGGCCGTGCGGCCCGCACGCGTTGTTGCCGATCATCCCGCCGATCGTGCAGCGCGTGGCCGTCGAGGGGTCGGGCCCGAACCGCAGCCCGTGCGGCAGGGCCTCCCTCTGCAGCGTGCTCAGGACCGCGCCCGGCTCGACCACGGCCGTCGAGCTGACGGGATCGACGGACAGCACGCGGTTCATCGAGCGCGAGAAGTCGATCACCAGTCCCGGCCCCACCGCGTTCCCGGCGCACGAGGTCCCGCCGCCCCTGACGGTGACCGGAACCCGGTGTTCACGCGCGATCCCGACCGCGGTGACCACGTCGTCCTTCGTCCGGGGCGTGAGCACGGCCCCGGGGACGATCCGGTAGTTCGACGCGTCGGTCGAGTAGACCGCCCGGGTCGTGGCCGAGGTGTCGAGGACATCGCCCAGTTGTCCGCGCAGGGCGGCGAGGAACGCCTCGGTGAGGGGGACGGGGGCGTCTGCGGTGGTCGCGTCCATCGAGTGCTGCTCCTGGGGGAGGGCCGGCGGTACGGGCACGAATCCCGTGCCCCCGTAGCTTCTCAGCGGTGCGCCCGCGGCCGTCGCACCACCGCTCGGGAGTGCCGGGCCACCGACGGGGCGTCATCACTCCTGGAGTCGCTCGCCGCAGCCGGGCCGTCGCGCGCACCGGCCGGTCGCCGCGGGTGAGGCGGGTGGGCGCGGGCCCGTGGATCGCGCCGCGCCCAGCCGGACGTGGTGGACCTGGCGAGCCGCCGGGCGTGCACGGCGGCGGAGGGGCAGCGCCGGGGCCGCCGCCCGCCCCGGCGAACAGGCGACATGTCGCATGCTCGCCACCCGCACCACCTATGCCCCACCGCGATGCCGGCCCGAGGATGACCGGCAACGGGCCGCGCGGCTGCCTCAGCGGTCGCCCGGCCCGTCCCCGTGCTCCCGTCCGTCCGTCGCCCGGCAGCCGATGCCGTGGCCGCACCTCGCCAGGAGGCCGCGATGTCCACCGGTCCCGTCGGACGCAGCGGAGGAGCGGGGGGGGGGGGGGGGGGGGGG
>NZ_JBMNDO010000084.1:0-36339 GCF_052542855.1 Streptomyces sp. SAS_281 | reverse complement strand
CCCCCCCCCCCCCCCCCCCCCCCCCCCCCCCCCCCCCCCCCCCCCCCCCCCCCCCCCCCCCCCCCCCCCCCCCCCCCCCCCCCCCCCCCCCCCCCCCGGCACAGGTAAGGCGCCTAAGGTGTCAGCTGTACTGCGTCTCCCGCACGCACGGACGGCAACGAAGGAAAGAGGTGACGTGATGCTGCGCAACGGCTTGGAACCGTGGCACCTGCTCATCGTGGCGCTGGTGGTCATCATGGTGTTCGGTTCGAAGAAGCTCCCCGACATGGCGCGCTCCCTGGGCAAGTCGGCCCGCATCCTCAAGAGCGAGGCCAAGGCGATGAAGGCCGAGGCGGGCACCGATCCCGCCGCGCCCGGGCATCCGTAACACCCGCGCCCGGAAGGGGCCGGGGCAGTGCCGAACCGACGCCGCTGCCCCGGCCCCTCCGCGCGGTGTCACTCGAAGAACTTGAGGCTGTACCCGGTGTCGGTGTTCGCCCCGGGGACGTTGGCGCGGCTGTACGTGGTGTTGCCCCACCAGCAGAAGGATCCGGTGTACCAGGAGCGGTTCTCCCAGCTGTACGGGGTCCCCTTGGGCACCGCGTGGAACATCAGGGGGAACGTGGGCCCGGCCGGCGGGCTGGTGGAGATGTCGCCGTCGAGCAGCACGAAGGTGTGGTGGCCCGGGCCGTTCACGTACAGCGTGGGATCCCAGCCGGCCATCATCGTCGCGCGGTTGGAGCCGAACAGGCAGCCGTTGGACTTGTACCAGTCCCACACGTACGTCGGGTCACCGCCCGCCCGGAGCCGCAGTTCGGCGATGCAGTACTGATCGCTCCAGCTGCCGTTGGCGGAGTAGGTGATGTGCAGCTGCCCGTTCGGGTCCCTGATCGCTTCGGGGGCCTCGTTGATGAAGGGATTGCCGACAACGCGCTCCCAGCTCTCCCGGGGCTGGGAGATGATGTACCGGGCGCCCGTGGGGGTGGTCGGGCTGCTCATCCGCGCGATGTAGAGGTTCTGCTCGACGTTGGTGGTGCCGGCCCAGCCCGACCAGACGAACCAGCGCTGCCCGTTGAAGGTGAACAGGGTGCCGTCGATCGCCCACCTGTCGTCGGGCAGGGCGAGTTTCGTCGCGGCGGTGTAGCCGCTGTCGGGGGCGGCGGAGCTGATCACGTACATGCGGTGGGCGGCGCCTCGGCCGGCCGAGAAGTAGACGTAGTAGCGGCCGCCGTCCCGCACGATCTCCGGAGCCCAGATCTCACCCAGGTTTCCGGTGTCCGACCAGACCTGCCGCGGCGTGGCCGAGGCCAGACCGCCGGTCGAGGGCGCCTGCCGGACGCTGATGCCCGCGCCGGTCGACTGGACCGAGATGTACGTGCCGCCCACGCGCAGCACGCTGGGATCGGCGCCCCGGATGGCCGTCTGCCCCGCCTCTGCGGGTCCGGCGGAGATGAGCGACATCGTGAGGGCCAGCAGCATGGACAGCGCGAAGGCTGCCACACCGGACATCCGGGAGAGTCTCATGGCTTCCCTTTCCCGTACGGGGGTTGGCGGGCACGGACCGATGACTCGACCCTATCCACAGGAGAGCGTGTTCATGTCAAAATACGGGTCTCACTCCTCGCAGTCCTCGATGAGACGGCTGATGACGCCGTGCAGGACGTCCGCCCGGGCCCGGTCCTCCCGCTGCTCCCGCAGGGCGCGCTCCACCGTCCGGAGCCGCTGCCACGCCTCCGGGGCCGCGTCCATGACCCCGTCCACGAGCGGCGAGGAGACCAGTTCGAGGCACTCCGCCAGCCGCATCCGGGTGGTGGCGGCAGGCGGCGCGGACGGGGGCTCGGCGAACCCGTCCGTCAGGTACCGCGCGGGGTCGACGAGGCTCCATCCGGCCACGGCCCCCTCGTACACCAGGAGGTCCAGACCGGGGGCGATTCCGAGCCGCGCGTCCGGCTCCTCACCGAGAAGGCGGACGTCCGCGAGGCAGCTCAGCGCGCCGGCTGCCGGGTCGCAGTGGAAGACGGTGGCCTGGGGCATGCCGAACTCCCCGGCCATGTCCGCGCGGAGCCCGGCCGCACGCGTCCGCGGCCCGCGACGTGCGGCTTCGGAGACGTACCGCGCGGGCAGGAAGAGCGTGAGACTGCGCAGTTCGCGGCTGCCCCGGTCGAAGCGGACGTACTCGTCCCGCGACCACAACCACCGCATGCTGCCGAACGTCTCCGGCAGCTCCCGTTCGCGCCCGGCCGCGTCCGCGTAGCCCGCGACGATCAGCTGGAGATCGCGGAAGTCGAAGCGAGGGGTGTACGCGAGGGGTCTGCCCGTCGTCGCGGCGGTCATGCCGCCGCCCACCGTGACCTTCACCGTGTCCGTCGCCTCACCGGATGCGCCTGGCGGCCGGCAGGTGGCCGCCCTTGGTGTCGCGGATCTTCCCGTTCACGATGTCCTCGTGGGTCACCGGGGGCTGCGGGTCGTCGGGTGACCCGCCCAACGCCTTGGCACCGGTCTCGCCCTTCTTGCCCGAGGGGCCGTAGCCCGTGATGACGTCGCCCGCCCCGGCGCCGGGGCCCTTCGTCACCACGATGTCCTCGCCCTTCCGGAAGATGAGGTCCCCGCGCTGCTTCTGCGAGAGGTACACCGCGTCCGGAGCCTTGAGGATCTCCACCACGCGTCCGTCGCTGAAATGGGGGTGGTAGTTGCTCGACTTGCGCACCTTGCCGGCCCCGGCCCGGTCGATGACGGTCTCCGCGGCCTTCACCGCCTTGGCGTCGGGGCACACGGAGCCGGCGAAGAAGCCGGTCCAGGCGGGGAGGCGGTCCCGGACGGGGGCTGCGGAGCTGAGCAGCCCGGCCGGCACGGCGACGCCTCCGGAACGGGCCGCGGCGCCCGAGGCGGAGGTGCGGAGCGCGCAGCCGTCGGCGTCGCGCTCCTGGCGTACCTTGTCGACCAGCTTCCTGACCTCGGTCCTGGCCAGGGCGTAGGCGTTGATCAGGGTGTCGGCGCGGTACGGGATCCGGTACTGGACGAGCCGGCCACCGCCGGCGCGCGAACGGGCCCGTGCCTCGTTCTTCTTCCGCGCCTCGACCGAGGCGAAGGTGGACCCGGCACCGGCGTCGGAGCAGGACAGGCTGCCGGAGACGGACGTTCCGGTGACCGAGAAGGAGCTCTGGGGGCTGGTGCACCGGCCGGCGGACCTGCCGTCGATGCTGAAGGACGCGGTCATCACCGCGGTGACCTTGCCGCTGACCAGACGGCCCTTGGCGCTGGTGGTGAGGTGTCCGGAGAAGCCGTTCTTCGCCGTGCAGCCACCGGAACCGCACTTCACCGTCCCGCCGCCGCTGAGGGTCAGGCGGATGCCGCTGTCGGTGGCGTTCCTCAGCTCCGCCGTCTGCTTCTCCAGGGTGTCGAACATGGGGTCGACGGCGTCCTCGGCGACCGGCTCCAGGTCCAGCCCCTCGGAATCGCTGTCCGCAAGGGGCCCGTCCGTCACGTCGGGGCTCCCGGGTGTGTCCTCGTCCTCGGCCCCCGCCTCCGCCTCCGCCTCCGCCTCCGCCTCCGCCTCCGCCTCCGCCTCCGCCTCCGCCTCCGCCTCCGCCTCCGCCTCCGCCCCCGCCTCCGCCTCCGCGGTGACGGTCGCCTGCCGCAACGCGACCGCTTCGGCCGAACCGCCGGACGTCCCTCCGGATCTGGAGGAGCCGTACGACTCCAGGCGCAGCAGCCGGTGGGGTTCCTGCTCGGTGACGAGCAGCCGGCCCGCGGAGGTGTCCACCGCGAGGGCCGGTGTCCCGTCGGCGGCGGGCGGTCGCGCGGACTCGCTGGGAGCCGGTGTGCCTTCCAGCCGGTCGAGCGCCTTGGAGAGCGCGGTCGCCAGATCGGACGGGGCCGGCATGTGCCCGACCGTCTCCCGCGTGACGCTGTCGCTCTCGTCGGCGGCGGCCCAGGCGCCGGACACGGAGTCCTTCGCCCGGGTGAAGGTCCTGCCGCCGATGTGCAGAACCTCGCGGGCGAGCCCGGAGCTCCCGACCTCCACGGCGCCGAAGCGGCTGCCGGACGCGGTGACGGTGATGTCCCGCTTCACCAGGCCGTCACCGGAATCCCGGTACCGCAGACCCGGGGCGTCGGCCAGCGCGGCCACGGCCTGCCGGAACGGCTTCAGGTCCCGCTTGGCGACGGACTCCTCCGGCCCGGGCCCCCCGTGCCGGACCAGCAGCCCGGCCACGAGCCCGGCGGCCAGTACCCCGACCCCGCCGAACAGCAGCAGCCCCTTGCGCCGCCGGGCGGGCGGCGGCGGGCCGGGCGTGTACGGCTGCTGCCCGTACGGGAATCCGGGGCCGGGCCCGTAGGGCGAACGCGGTGGCGGCACGGCCGGCACGCCCTGAGGAGGGTACGGACCCTGCGGCGGCGGCGGTCCGAAGACCCCGGACGGACCGGCGTACGGCGAGTGCTGAGGCGGGACGCCCGCTGGGGGAGGCGGCCCGAAGACCCCGGACGGCGGGCTGTACGGAGTGCCCTGCGGAGGCCGGTCCGCCGGGGGCCGGTACGCGTCTTCGTGGTCCGTCATGAACTTCCCCCGTGGATGGTCCGTGGGCCGCTGATCGCTACAGGAACAGTGTGGGGGTGACGTCCCCTCACACCACCGGAATCCGGACACCGGGCCCGGGTCGGAGCAGCCGGTCCACCAGCCCCTCGACGTACTCCGGGCTCAGAGGGCCCATGCCGAAGAGGACGCGGATGTACATCGGGGCCAGGACGTGGTCCAGCACGGTCAGTGCGTCGGGTGCGGGCTCGCCGCGGTCGCGGGCACGGTCGAGCATGGACTGCAACTGCCTGGTGCGCTCGGTGCGAAGGGCGTCGCGGGCCTGTGCGCCCTCCTGACCGGTGCCCGCCAGGGCGACGGCCAGGTGCAGCACCGCCGGCCCGTCGGGTCCGGTGATCTCGCGGGCGACCTGGGCCGCGTACGTACGCAGATCGCCGGCCAGGCTTCCGGTGTCGGGCATCGGGGAGCGTGCGTCGAGGCGGGTGAGCGCCACGTCGCTGAGCAGCGCCTCCAGACCGCCCCACCGGCGGTAGATGCTGCTGTCGGCCACGCCCGCGCGGGCGGCCACCTCGCCGACGGTGAAGTTCCCGTAGCCGCGTTCGCTGATGAGTTCGGTGACGGCCTGGTGCACCTGCGCACCGACCCGGGCGCTGCGCCCGCCGGGGCGCCGGGCTCGCTGTTGCTCGTTCATGCATCCAGGCTAACGCAGTTGGCACTTGCGTTTGTGGGTCACCCTCATTTACAGTCGCCTAACGCAGTCAAGGGCTGCGTTAATGATCCGCACGGAGACCCGCGCCCACCACGGCCGGGCGCATCTCACGGTTGAGAGGGATTCCCATCACTGCATCGCAAGAGGCCGCAAGCGGCCGGTCGAACCGAACCGTGCTGCTCACGGTGACCTGCCTGGGCCAGTTCATGGTTCTGCTCGACAACACGATCGTGGGCGCGGCGCTGCCCGACATGCAGCACGGCCTGCACCTTCAACTCACCGGTCTGCAATGGATCGTCGACGCCTACGTCCTGCTGGTCGCCATGCTGCTGCTGTCCGGCGGCATCTTCGCCGACCGGTTCGGCCGTAAACGCGTGTACCTGACCGGTGTCGCGGTGTTCACCGCCGCGTCGGTGGTGTGCAGCCTCGCGCCCTCGCTCGGCTGGCTGATCGCGGGCCGGGTGCTCCAGGGCATCGGGGCCGCGGCGCTCAGCCCCGCTTCGCTCGCCCTGCTCGCGGCGGCCTACCCCGCGCCGCAGGAACGCGTCAAGGCGATCGGGCTCTGGGCCGGACTCAGCGGAGTCGGCCTGGCCGCGGGCCCCGTGGCCGGCGGCGTGCTGACCGAAGCCTTCGGCTGGCCCGCCATCTTCCTGGTCAACCTGCCCATCGGCGCGGCCCTCCTCCTGGCCGGCAGGCGCCACATCGAGGAGGCGCGCAATCCGAACGCCCCCGCGATCGACATCCCGGGGACGGTGCTGTCCGTCCTCGGAGTGGGGACGCTGACCTATGGGCTGATCGAGGGCGGGGCGCGTGGCTGGACCTCGCCGGTGATCCTCGGCAGCCTCGCCGTCGCGGTGCTCCTCCTGGCC
Organism: Streptomyces sp. SAS_281; assembly: GCF_052542855.1. NCBI lineage: Bacteria > Bacillati > Actinomycetota > Actinomycetes > Kitasatosporales > Streptomycetaceae > Streptomyces > Streptomyces sp. SAS_281. The sequence continues at coordinate 30,251 of NZ_JBMNDO010000084.1, read as the reverse complement.
GCCTTCGTGGCGGTCGAAGCGCGCCGCCGCGCGCCGATGCTGCCGCTGCGGCTGTTCCGGGAGCGCCTGTTCACCGTCTCCAACGCCGCCATGGCCGTGGTCGGGTTCGCGCTCACGGGCTCGTCGTTCTTCTTCTCCCAGTTCTTCGTGTACGTCCAGGGCAGCTCGATCCTGAGCGCGGGACTGCAAACCCTCCCCACCAGCCTCGCCATGGTGCTCGTCAGCCCGTACGCGGGCCGGCTCGCCGCCCGGCACGGCTTCCGTGTCGTGGTCACCGCCGGCCTGGCCCTGGCCGGCCTCGGACTGCTGGCCCTCGGCAAGGTGCACGCCGACACGGGATACGGGAACGTGTGGTGGCGGCTGGCCGTCGTGGGCGTCGGTTTCGCCCTGACGATGTCCCCGCTGACAGGCGCCGCCATCCAGGCCGTCAGCCCGCAGGAGGGCGGTCTCGCCTCGGGCATCAGCAGCACCACCCGGCAGATCGGCGCGGTGCTCGGCGTGGCGGTGCTCGGAGCCGTGGTCCGCGCCCGGCAGTCGGACGGCGCCTCCTTCGGGGCCGGCCTCGACAGCGCCTTCCTGACGGCCGGTGCCATCACGCTGGCGACCGCCCTGGTCACGGGCCTGTGGCTGGCGAGGAGCACGCCCGCGGAAGGTGCTGGGGCGCTGGTACGGTCCACCGAAACGCCGAAGGCCACCGCCGCGGACAGCCGTTGACAGCCCGCGAACACGTCCCGGCCCCACGGGCGACCACGAACGGAGGAACCTCTGTGCACGACGAGACCCGGGTGACGATAGAGGAGTACGCGGTGTCCGGCCCCGAGGCCGGGCCGTACGCCCTGACCACGGGGCCGGACGGCGCCCTGTGGTTCACCCTCGTCCACAGCGGCCGGATCGGCCGCCTCGTACCCGGCGAGGCACCGACGGACCACAGCCTCGGCCCCGACAGCGGACCGACCGTCATCACACCCGGCCCGGACGGCGCGCTGTGGTTCACCGAGTACCGGGCCGACCGGATCGGGCGGATCACCACCGACGGCGCGATCACCGAGTTCGACGTACCGGGCTCAGGCTCCGGGCCGTTCGGCATCGCGGCGGGACCGGACGGCGCGCTCTGGTTCACCGAGACCACCGCCGACCGCATCGGCCGCATCACCACCGACGGCGACGTCACCCAGTACCCGCTCCCCGCCACCGGCGCGTTCCCTTCCGCGATCGCCGCCGGGGCCGACGGCGGGATGTGGTTCACCCTCAACCAGGGCAACGCCGTCGGGCGGATCGGCATGGACGGCACGGTTGCCCTGCACACCCTGCCGACGGAGGCGGCGGGCCCGGTCGGGATCGCGGCGGGTCGCGACGGCGCGGTGTGGTTCACCGAGATCGCCGCCGGTCAGATCGGCCGGATCACTCCCGACGGGCGGATCACCGAATTCCCGCTGCCCGATCGCGCCGCCCGGCCGCATGCCGTCACCGTCGACGGACAGGGCTCCGTGTGGTTCACGGAATGGGGAGCCAACCGCGTCGCCACGATCACCCCGGACGGCTCCGTCACCGCCCACGACCTGCCCACGCCGGACTCGGAACCGCACGGCATCGCCCCGGGTCCCGACGGCGCCCTGTGGACCGCGCTGGAGAAGGGCTCACTGGCCCGCGTCGCGCCGTAGGCCGACCGGGCGCAGCGCCTCCTCGCGCGCCGCGAAGTCTCCCCGGCTCACAGCTCACCGTGCTCGTCGGCCGTGACCCGCCGCACCTCGACCGGCTGCTGCGTGGGTACGCCACCGGGACCCGGGACGGCGGAGATGCGGGCGGCGATCTCCAGCGCCCGCTCCTCCGACTCCACCTCGAAGACATTGAAGCCGGCCAGGACCTGCTTGGACCCGGCGCACGGTCCGTCGGTCACCACGGGCGGCGCGACACCGTCCGCACGGACCGTGCGGGCCTGCCGCGGATCGGCCAGCGCCATGAACCGGACCAGCTCCCCGCTCTCGGTCAACTCCTTGGTCAGCAGGGCGTAGTGGTCGAAGTGGGCCGCGATGTCACCCGGCTGCCAGGTGTCCATCGGCTCCTCGAAGACCCCGCCGTCGTGGTTGACCAGCAGCATGAACGTTGCCATCACGTACTCCCGTTGTCAGTTGTCCGCGGATTCCGGAAAGGAGAAATAGAGCGCATCGCCGTAGAACGATGCGAAGTGCCGCTGCCAGTCGGCTCGGACGGAGGCCAGCCAGGTGTCGTCACGGCCGGCGATCGCCGCCTCGGCGAGCGCGACGGCCCCGGGGACGTCCTCCGACGCCAGACGCCGTACGCTCGCCGCCGGATCGTCGTCCGTCATCGAAACGATCTCGCCCGTCTCGAGAAGGAAGTACCTCGCTGCCTGCTTCTCCAGATGGGCCGTGGTCCCGGCCACGCACGCGGCGAACTCGGCGTCGTCCCGAAGACCGTCGCCGACGGCGCCCAGGAGGTCGCGGAGCAGCGCGGCCCCGGCGGCGTAATCCGCGGCGATGCCGATCGGGTGGTTCCAGATCATGGAGGGGACGATCGTGGTCCCGCGCCCCACCAGGAGCTTGTGGGCGAGCGGGATGTCCCAGTTGTGCTCGGATACGCATCGGATCCGCCGCGGGATGTCCGCCTCGCTCGGTACCGAGTCCGCGGAGTAGAGATACGAACGATTTGCCATGCCGGCGACGCTAACACCGGGTACTGACAACGCCGTCGGACAACTCCCGTACGGCCGGGGGAGCCAGGACATGACGGCCGCATGCGCACGCCCCCGGGGGCGCCGCGGCCGGTGGGGGAGGGGAATCCACGCCGGTGCGGGCGATATGGAGCAGTCGTGAAGGCCCTGTGGAACCGTTGTCGGAGGGGCCGCCTATGCTGCACCGAACGATCAAGCGGGACCAGGGGAGGGCGCGGCATGTTCGGCAAGCTGTTCGGCAAGGCTGAGGAGAGACCGGCGGCCGGACCGCACGCGCTTCCCGCCCCGCGCAAGCAGAACGGGATGTACACCCTGCGGGCGCTCGGGGACGTGCGCGTGCTGGCACTGGTCGAAGCCGCCGGAGCGGGGGACTGGGGGGCGGTCAAGGCGGCGCTGACGCCCTTCGACCTCGGCCGCGACCACCAGATCCTGAACGAACTCGAAGAACTCGACGGCGTGCAGGACTGGATCGGCCGGGCGGCCGAGGAGGACAAGGAGCACCGGGCGACCGCCCTGCTCATCGCGGGGGCACGCCACATCCAGTGGGGCTGGGAGGCGCGCACCGCCGCCCGCGCGTCCCAGGTGACGCAGGAGCAGTGGCGGGTCTTCCACGAGCGGCTCCGCATCGGCGAGGAGCAGCTGCTCGAAGCGGCCGAGCTGAAGCCCGAGTGGGTCACCCCGTGGCGCCGGCTCCTCACCTCGGGCCGCGGCATGTCCCTCGGCGCCGACATCACGGAGGTCCGGCGCGACGCGGCCCTGCGCCGCGCTCCGCTGGACCTGGAGACCCACATCGACTGGATCTCCCAGTTGCAGCCCCGCTGGGGCGGTGAACCGGGCCAGGCGCTGCGGTTCGCCCGCGACGCCTACGCCGACGCTCCGGAAGGCGACCGCATCGGCTGCGTCATACCCATGGCGCACATCGAGAACTGGGTGGAGTCGGACGACACGGACTGCCTGCAGACCGAGGAGATCCAGGAGGAGCTGCGCCGTGCGGCCGGGCGCAGCATCCTCCACCCCGCCCACGAACGGCGCCCGGGCTGGCAGCACGACTACAACATCTTCGCGATGGCCCTCTCGCTGGCCGGCGAACGGCAGACGGCGAAGCGGGTCTTCCATGCGCTCGACGGTGCCTTCACCAGCTGGCCCTGGGCCTACTTCGGCGACCCGGAGAAGCAGTTCGCCCGCCACCAGCGCCGCGCCTGAGCACACAGGCACCCTCCCATCCGCCCGCTCCCTCCTCTTCTCCCGGACTGCCCGATGACATCGCCCGACACCGACTCGCGACACACCGGCGACGACCGCACCTTCCAGGTGGATCTGCGCGGTCTCGTCGACCTCCTCTCGCACCACCTCTACTCCAGCCCGCGGGTCTACCTGCGCGAACTCCTGCAGAACGCCGTCGACGCGCTGACCGCCCGGCACAGCCTCGAACCCGGCGCCCCCGCCGACGCGTTCGGAATCCGCCTGTACGCCGACGGGGACGTCGTACGCGTCGAGGACGACGGTGTCGGTCTCACCGAGACCGACGTCCACGCCTTCCTCGCCACGATCGGCCGGAGCAGCAAGCGCGCCGAACGGATCGCCGAGCAGCGCGGCGACTTCATCGGCCAGTTCGGCATCGGACTCCTCTCCTGCTTCCTCGTCGCCGACGAGATCCACGTCCTCAGCCGCTCCGCCCGCACCCCGGACGCACCCGCCGTCGAGTGGCGGGGCCGCGGCGACGGCAGCTACACCGTCCGCACCCTGCCCGCCTCCGCCCGCCCGCACCCCGGCACCACCGTCACGCTCACGCCGCGCTCCGACGCGGGCGAGTGGACCCGCCCGGCACAGGTCGCCGCCCTCGCCCGGCACTTCGGCTCCCTGCTGCGCCACCCGGTGACGGTGGACGACGGCAAGGGCGGCCCGCCCGCCCGGATCAACCCCGAGCCCGCGCCCTGGGCCCGTACCCACCCGACCCCGGGAGCCCGCTCCCGCGCCCTGGCCGCCTACGGCAGCGAAGTCTTCGGGTTCGAACCGCTGGACACCCTCGATCTCGACCTGCCAGCCGTGGGGCTCAAGGGCATCGCCTGCGTGCTGCCCGAGGCGGTGCCGACCGGCCGCCGCCACGGCCACCGCGTGCACGTCAAGGGGATGCTGCTGTCGGAGCAGGCCGAGGAGATCCTGCCGGACTGGGCGTTCTTCGTGCGCTGCGTGGTCGACGCCGAAAGCCTGCGCCCCACGGCCTCCCGGGAGTCCCTGTACGAGGACGACACCCTCGCCGCCGTCCGTGACGCCCTCGCAGAACGGCTGCGCGCCTGGATCTCCCGCATCGCCGCCAGCGACCCGGAACTGCTCGCCCGGTTCCTCGGGGCCCACCACCTGGCCGTGAAGTCGCTCGCGGTGCACGACGACGAGATCCTGCGGATGCTGCTGCCCTGGATTCCGTTCGAGACCACCGACGGCTCCGCCACCCTCGACGAATTCGCCCGTACGCACCGCACCGTGCTCGTGACGACCAGCGTGGAGGAGTTCCGGCAGGTCGCCGCGATCGCCTCCGCCGCCGGGCTCGGCGTCGTCAACGGCGGCTACACGTACGACCGGGAACTGGTGCACCGGCTTCCCGAGATCCGGCCCGAGGTCACCGTCGCCGACCTCGACCCGGCGACGCTCACCGCCCATCTGGACCCCGTCGACCGTGAGACGGAGCTCGCCGCGGCGCCCTACCTCGCCCTGGCCCGTGACGCCCTCGCGGTATTCGACTGCGACGTCGCCCTGCGCACCTTCCAGCCCGCCTCCGCCCCGGCTCTCCTCATCGACAGCCGCGACGCCCGGCACGAGCGCACCCGCTCCCAGCTGGCCCGCGAGCAGCAGGGCGGGGTGTGGGGCGACATCCTCGGCGCCCTGCGCCAGGAAGTCCCGCGCGCCCAGCTGATCCTCAACCAGCTCAACCCGCTGGTCCGGACCGCAGCCGCCATCGACGAACCGGAGCTGGCCCGTACCAGCGCCGAAGCCCTGTACGGGCAGGCCGCGATGCTGTCCCGGCGCCCGCTCAGGCCCGCCGAGACGAGCCTGATCAACCGCTCGTTCCTCGACCTCCTCGCCCACGCCCTCCGCAAGGACAGCTGACGATGCCGACCGCACCCCAGAACACCGATGAGCTGTACGACGCGCTCCAGGAGAACCAGCAGCGCCCCTACGGCCGCGCCCGCACCGTCGCCGCAGAGGAACTCGCGGAGGCGGCCGAGCGGTTCGAAGACCCCCTGGCCCTCGTCCGTACGCTCTTCGAGCTCCAGGAGGCGTACACGTACGGCTCCGAACCACGCAAGGCCCCCGTCGTCTTCGCCCGCCTGCTCACCCTCTTCGACGAGCAGCCCGACGTCTTCACCGACCGGCTGCGCCATCTGCTGTTCTGGCGGTTCAAGTGGGTGGCGAACTCCCTGCGGGCCCTGCCCGAGATCCCGCTGGCCAGTCTGCGCCAGTGGCTCACCGAGATGCGCGGCCGGTACGAGAAGGCCGGCCTCGGCCTCCAGCCGTACTACGCGCAGCTCTACCAGCTCGCCGCCCACACCGGCGAGGACCCCGCCCCCGCCTACGAGCTGTGGGCGGCCCGCGCCCGCACCCCGTTCAGCGACTGCGAAGCCTGTGAGATCTGCGAACGGGCCCTCCACCACCTCGCGGCAGGCGACGACACCCGTGCCCTGAGCACCTGGGAACCCGTCCTGAACGGCAAGGAGAGCTGCCAGGAGGAGCCCGCCCGCTCCCTCTCCCACGCGCTGCTGCCCCTGCTGCGCACCGGTGACACCGAACGCGCCCGCGCACTGCATCTCGCCGGCTACCGGGGCTGCCGCCGCAACCCCTCGATGGCCGGGGAGGTCGGCCGGCACCTGGAGTTCTGCGCCCTGACCGGCAACGAGGCCCGCGGTCTCGAACTGCTCGCCGAGAACCGCGTCCTGTTCGCCGAGGTGGATTCGCCCCTGGGCCAGTACGACTTCCTCACCGGCGTGGAGGTCCTTCTGCGGCGTGTCGAGTCCCTCGGCCACGGCGAGCTTCCGGCCGCCGGATACGCGGGCCGCACCTGGACCGTGGCCGGCCTGAGCGCCGAGGTCCGGGACCGCGCCGACGACCTCGCCGCACGCTTCGACGCCCGCAACGGCACCACGGCCCACGCCGACCGGCGCAGGGCCCGCCTCGACCGCGCACCGCTGCTGGACGCGCTGGAACTGACCCTGCGCACCCGCGGCCTCGGCGACCTCTCCCCGGCCGCCCCGGCCGCCGCGCCCCCGGGCCACCGGGCGCCCACCCTCCCCGAGACGCTTCCCGACCTCATCGCCCGTGCGCGGGAGCTGGAGGAGGAGGGGCACCCCGACGCGCAGCTCTGCTGGGAACGGCTGCGCGCCCTCGTCGCCGCCCACGACTACACCCACCCCGAGGACCCGGCAGCGGGCCCGCTCGTGAGGCTGCGCGCGGACCTGCTGGCCGACGAGGCCGGCCGGGCCGCCGACGTGGACGAGGAAGCGAAGGCCGCAGCCCTCTACGAAGAGGCCGCCGCCCTGTACGAAACGGCCGAGCTTCCGGGGGATGCCGCGGTTGCCCGCGCCGGCGCCGTGATCTCCGCCGGCGTGGTCGATGCCGAGGCCGCCGAAGCCACCGAGGACAAGGCCGCGGCGCTGACCGCCGCCCACGCGAGCATCGTCCGGCTGCACGAGGGGACGCCCGGACTCACGCCCTACCAGGAAGGCCGGATGCTGCGGCTCCGTGCGACCCTGCTCGGCCTGCGCGTGCAGGCGGCGGGGAACGAGGAACACGCCGCGGAGACGTTCACCGAGGTGGAACTGCTGCACAGGTTCGCCACCCGGCACGACCTGGCGGTCCAGATATCCGGCGCCGACCTGTTGCGGGCCGGTACCCACGCCGTCTCCGGCGACCTGCCCACCGCTCTCAGCGAGCTCGACTCGCTCCTGGACCGGCTGCGACAGCACGGCCCCGCCTGGCTTCTGCCCCGTGCCCTGGGACTGCGCGGCCGGATCCAGCTCGGCCTGCGGGACGCCCAGGCGGCGCACACGGGGCTGTCCGAGGCCGTACGCCTGGCCGCCGAATGGCCCACCGCGGTGGCTGGCACCGCCAGTCTCCACGGCGACCTGGCCGAGGCGTGCATGCACCTCGGCCGCCCCGACGAGGCGCTGCGGCACCTGACGCGCTCCGCCGAACTGGACCTCCGCCGCGGCAAGCGGATAGGCGCCTTCTGCACGTACAGCAACGCCGCCCAGCTCAGCCTGGAACTGGGACGGGTCGAGGACTCCATCGCCCTCCTCGACTCCGTCCTGGCCGAACCGGACGTCGCCGCCGGCACGCTGGACGACCGGCTCGCGGCTCAGCTGCGCCTGACCCGCGCCCGCGCCCTGCACGCAGGAGAGGACCTCAAGGCCGCCACGGCGGAGTTCGTCGCCCTCGCCGCCGAGTCGGCGGGCTGGGACGACGATCCCGGGAGCCACGCAATGATCGCCGCGGAGACGGCCGTGCTCCTCGGCGAGGCCGGCGACTTCGACCGCGCCGGCGAAGCCGTCGGACAGGCGCTCGCCGCTCACGCGCGCGCCCCGCGCTACGAACAGCTCAGCAACGCCCTGCGCGAACTCGCCCGCCTCCAGGCCGAGCAGCAGGGCGCCGACGGCCTTCCCGGAGCCCTCGCCCGCCTCGCGGACGCCGACCGGATAGCCGGCGAGGCCCGCGCCGCCGGGTACGAGACCCACGGCCGCAGCCTGGAGACCGCCCTCGCCTACGAACACGGCCGGGTCCACGCCTACGCCGGACAGCACGAGGACGCCCTGACCGCCCTGGAGAAGGCCCTCGGCGGGCTCGGCGAGCCGGGACCGGAGAACGCCGGCGAGTGGGCCGAGTGCGTCCGGCTCGCGGGTGTCGTGGAGGGCATCTACCTGGAACGGACCGCCCCCGCCCTCGCCCGCCTCGACGCGGCGATCCCGCGCCTGGCAGCCCTGGGCCACGCCGAGGCGACGGAACCCCTCGCCGCGTTGGCGGCCCGGCTGCGCGACGGGCGGTGACACGTCGGGCTCACCCGGCCTCCACGTACGCACACGGAGGCCCGGTGAGCCGGCGGCCCGACCGGCGACGACGAGGCGGGTTCACGGTGAAGGCCGCGGTGCCGCCTCCACCGAGAGGTCGTTGTCGAGGGTGTAGTACGGGCGCACCGACGCCCCGCCCACCCTGGTGGCCGGGTAGACGAACACCGTCTTCCGGTCCGCGATGTCGTCCATCAGCCGGGCCACCCGCACCCGGGGCGCACCGGCCGATGGACGGACGAACACGTCCCAGACCACCGGTGTACCTCCCGCCACCTCTGCCAGGAGGTCCGCGTAGGCGACGGTGAACGAGAAGTCCTGGCCCCCGCCGGCGCTCAGCGAGGTCCGAGCCACCGCGGACTCCCGGCCGCGCCGGTTCAGCGACACCTCCGCGCCTTCGCCGAGACCGGCACCGTACAGCCGTGCCTTCACCGTCATCGCGTCGGGTCCGACGGTGATCCGGCCGGCCTCCGCATGCGTGGCGCGCCGCCAGGCCCGTATGGCGAGCCGGCCGTCCTTGGTGGCGTACGGGATCCGGACCGCCACCGGCCCACCTTGTACGTCGTCCCCACCGGATACCAGCCCGCGCAGATCGCGCAGGCCGGGCAGCAACGGCACGCGGTCCTCGCCCGGTCCGGGCACGACATAGGCGTCCCAGCGGCCTTCATCGAGGGCGGGCTCGGCCTCCAGCACGGTCTGCCACTCGTCCGTCCCCACGGCCTCCAGCACGAGAGAACGCCCGGCCTCCTCCGGCCGGCCCTTCTTCGGGCGCGGCTGGAGCAGCAGCCTCGGGTGCGCCGCGGCGGACCCGGACAGCTGGACGCGTACGAGCAAACGCCCTCCGGCCTGCGCCGTCACCGCGCCACGGGGCTTCTCCACGAGTCCGTTCACACCGTCACCGTCGCCCCTCATCGTCGCGCCTTCCGTACGGCCCTCGCGACGCTGCCGGCCGCGACGAGCATCGTGTCCCGGGCGGCGAAACCGCTGCTCGACAAGGTGCTGCCCGTTCCGGTCACCGCTCGGCCCGCACGCCGGGCGGCCAGCAGCTCCTCAAAGAGCCGTTCAGCCTGGACCACGACGTGTGCGGGGCCGTAGCGCCGCGAGTTGACCAGCGCGTTACGCCCCATGCCGCGGCGCAGTTCGTCGTCGCCGACGAGGTCCAGCAGGGCGTCGGCCAGCGCGTTCCGGTCTCCGACGGGCACCAGCCGGCCGTCCTCCCCATCGGTGATGATCTCGCCCGGGCCGTATGCGCAGTCCGTGCTCACGACCGGCAGCCCGCAGCTCATCGCCTCGACGATGGCCATGCCGAAGGACTCGAGATCGGAGGTCACCGCCGCGATCGACCCCTTGACCCATTCGGCCTCCATGGGTGCCACCGCACCCATCAGGAACACGTTGTTGTACAACCCGAGCCGGTCGATGAGCGCACGCAGCCGCTCCCGCTCCTCGCCCCTGCCGTAGATGCGCAGCTGCCAGTCCGGATACGCCGCCGCGACTGCGGCGAAGGCGTCGATCAACAGGTCGAACCGCTTCACCGGCGCCAGCCGGCCGGCGGCGACCACGATGCGTCCCCGGCCGTCCGCCGGCGCGAGGGCCGGGGCGGGGACACTGTTGGGCAGCGCTTGCACACGTACACCCGGCAGCCGCATCTTGCGCCGGTAGACAGCCGAGTCCGCCTCCGTCACCGGAGTGATCGCGTCCAGCCGCGGATAGGCCCGGCGCAGCGCCTTGCGTAACCGCGGGGGGTGGTGGTCGAGCGTCAGGTGCTCCTGTCCGACCCGCACCGAACGCGCAGGAGCGTGGAGAGCCAGGTGGACGTTGAGCCCGGGCCGCGTCCCCACGACGACATCGGAGTCGAGCGAGGCGAGCGCCGCTCCGATGCGTTCGTCGGTCAGCGCGCTGTACTCGCCGTAGCGGTACTCGGCTGAGGGAAAGACCTTCGCCGGGGTCTGATGCCGCGGGTCGTCCTTCTCGTGCCGCAGATCCACCAGGGGCCGGAGCCGCACACGCGGATCGAGTGCGAGGCTCGGGCGTTCCCTGCTCCGGAGCACGGAGATGATCTCCACATCGTGCCGGTCGGCCAGTGCGCGAGCCAGGTTGAACGTGGTGGTGATCGTCCCTCCGATCGCATACGCGTTGTGGATGAGGAATGAGATTCGCATGCATGACAGGACGAATGCCCCGCACGGAAGGTTGCCTGCCCGACCGCCCGCCGGGCTCAGCCGAGCTGCCGCAATCGTCGGATGGGCGACGGCGTCCCGCCCCGCCGCCGGGGCCTGTCCCGGGCGTTCGCGCCGGCCGGCGTCGCCTCAGGCCGCCCACGACCGGCGCGAACGCCCGGGAGGTTCACCGAGTCCGGATCGGCTGCGTGAGGTTCACCGGATTGCCGTCCGGGTCCAGGATGTGGGCGACACGTTGGCCCCACGGCATGTCGTTCGGGGCGCGGCTGACCGACCCGCCCAACGCCTCCACGCGCCCGAGTGTCGCGTCGACGTCGTCCACGCCGATGCTGAGCAGCATCCGTGGTGCCGCGCCGTCCCCCGCTTCCTTCTTGGCCACCAGCCCGAGGTCCGTGTCGCCGATGCGCAGACCGAGGTAGAACACCGGGCCGTCCGCCGGCACCCGGAAGATCTCCTCGGCGCCGAACAGTTTCGTGTAGAAGCCGGCCAGGACGTCCTGGCGGGCGGTGAGGATGACTGGCTGAATGGTGGACATAGTGCTCCTGCCGAGAACGGTTGGGTCACCCGGGCAGACCGCTCGTGAACGGTGAACTCATCGGTGTCGGACGCACGACTTGTATGGACGCGATGATTCATGACGCGCTCGAGCAACGGGTGCTGGAGGCGGCGACCTCCGATGTGCGGCCGGCCAGGACCGAGTTCGACGGCGCGGGCCAGTGGCCGGCCCGCGCCCGGAAGGCGCCCGTGGAGCCGCTTGCCGCGGAGGTGTGGGTCCTCGGCGGGGAGTTCGACCGGGTGCTCCTGGTGCGTCACCGGTGGCGGGGCTGGGTTCCGCCGGGCGGGCGGGTCGAGCCGGGAGAGACACCGCGCGAGGCCGCACGTCGCGAACTGCTGGAAGAGACCGGGGTGGTGGCGGAACTGCTGCGGCGACAGTGCGCTCGTACCACCCGCGATGGCCGGCGACGCTTGGGCTGTCGTACGCCGCGATCGTGGATTCCGGTACACCGCTGGACGCGGAGAGCGGCCGGCCGGCTGCCTGGACATCCCTCGGTGAGGACTGGGAGAGCTGCTTCCCCGAGGACCTGTCGCGCATCCGCGCCCACGCGCGCTTTCTGCGCGAAACCTCCGCCCGGTGACGGGGCCGCCTCCTCCCATGACCGGGGCGCGGTAGCCGCCCACCACAACCGCGTTGACCGTTCCCGCAGGTGATGCTTGGGTCGATCCGTGGACAGCATCCCCGGCAACAGGCGGTTCTGGAATCGGATCAGCGGTGCCTACCAGGACGGACACGACGCGCGGATCGGCGCGGCGCCCCGCCTGTGGGGCACGTACGCCCTTCCTGACGCGCACCTGCGAGCGCTGGGCGACGTCACCGGCCATCGCGTCCTGGAGCTCGGCTGCGGTGCCGGCCAGTGGTCGAGGGCGCTCGCCGCCGAGGGGGCCGCGGTGGTCGGGTTCGACCTGTCCGAAGAGCAGCTCGCCGCAGCGGCTCGCGCGATGGGGGCGGCCCGCTACCCGCTGGTGCAGGGTGCCGCCGAACAGCTGCCGTTCGCCGCCGACAGCTTCGACCTGGTGTTCTGCGACTACGGCGGGCTCAGCTGGGCGCCCCCGCATCTGGCCGTACCGCAGGCCGCCCGCGTGCTGCGGCGCGGCGGGCGCCTGGTGTTCAACGTCGCCAGCCCCTGGTTCGAAGCCTGCTACGACGAAGCCGCCAGCCGCGCGACCACGACGCTGCAACGGGACTACTTCGGCCTGGACGCCATCGACGAAGACCAGGGTGCGGTCAGCTACCAGCTCACCTACGGCGACTGGATCAGGGTCCTGCGCGGCGCCGGGCTCGTCATCGACGACCTCATCGAACCGCGCCCCGGCCCCGACGCGGCCAATGGCTACAACAAGACGGACCCGCCGGACTGGGCGCACCACTGGCCGGCGGAAGCACTCTGGGTGACCCACAAACCGTGAGCCCCGCCGCGTCTGCCGCACCGTGGCCGGCCCTGGCGAGGTACGTCGCCGGACGGGGCAGTCGCATCCGGGATGCGCTGCACGAGCACAACTGCGTCCGCGCGGCGCATCCCCCTTGCTCTTGCCAGGCCCTTCCGCCGTCGGCACCGTATCCCGGCCGGTGATCGCCCGGACAGGTTCAGGCCGAGGAGGAACGCGGTTCGCCGCAGCGCCGCTGGGCCGGCTCTCAGCGCACTGCCACGGCTTCGATCTCGATGAGCATGTCCGGATCGGACAGGGCGCTGACTTCCGCCAGCAGGCTGGCCGGCCGGCAGCCCGCGGCCGCGAGTTCGTCCAGGAGCACGTCGTAGTGTGCCTTGCACGAAGCCAGGTCGGTGGTGACGATCCGGATCTGCACCACGTCGGCCATCGTCATCCCGGCCTCGGCGGCGGTTTCGCCCAGCCGCCGCAGCGTCAGTCTCATCTGACCGGCCATGTCTCCCTGATGGGCGATGCCGCCGTCGTCGTCGCGGGCTTCGTGTCCGGAGAGGAACAGCCAACTGCGCGGGGCGTCCACGCGGACAGCCCGGTTGTACATCAGCCGCTCGCCCACCATGCGCGGGCCGATCTCATGGGTGGTCATGTCGTTCCTATACCGGGCCGGACCGCGGTTCAATCAGGCGTAGGGGCGCGGCCGGTGCGGGGGCACATGGGTCAGTCAGCGCCGGAGGTGCCTGAGAGTGAACTCGGGCTCGGCGTAGTGGCCTGCCTGGACTCCGGCCGGATCGGCCGGGAGATCTCCGGGGATGTCCGCGGCGTGGGTTTCGGCGTTGTCGACGGGGGCGTAGGCCAGCTCCGACGTGTCGGGGAGTACCCAGAATCGGCGGGTATTGCCGGAGACGGCGTACGCCGTGACGAAGCGGGTGGAGGACGGTGCGGCCAGGGCGGCCCGGATGTATCCGACGGCGTCCCGCGGGCTCAGCCAGGTGGCCGGATGGCGCGGTTCGGTAGGCATGGGCTCGAAACTGCCGATGCGCAGGCAGACCACCGACAGGCTGAACTTGTCGGCGTACAACCGCCCGAGGGCCTCGACGGCCGCCTTGCTCACGCCGTAGAGGCCGTCAGGACGTGCCGGCTCCTGCGGTCCGGTGAGATGACCGACGGCGTAGAACCCGGTCACACGGTTGCTGCTCGCCAGCACCACCCGCTGCATTCCGGTGCGCCGCGCCGCCTCCAAGACGTTGTGCGTACCCAGCACATTGGCTTCGAGCAGGTCCGGGAGAGGAGCCTCGTCGGGCACGCCGCCCAGGTGGAGCACGCGGTCGGCCCCCGCGAGGGCGGACTCCACGGCAGCGGCGTGCCGCAGGTCCAGGGTGTGCACCTCTTCGTTCTCACTCTCCGGACGAAGCGGCACACGGTCGAGCAGGATCAGGCGCGCCGCCTCCCGGCGTAGCGCCTCACGCACCGCGGAACCGATCGTTCCCGCGGCCCCTGTGACAGCCACTGTTCCCAGACTCAATGATCCTCCCCCCGGCTTCGACGCCCCTCGCATCCTCGCGCGCCTCCGTCCGCTGATCAGGACGGCGGGCGGATGCGGGGACAAGCCGCGTGCCGGGCCCCGACGCTTCGCCGGGCACGGAAATGGCTTCGACTGGGCACCGCCGGTGCGGCACCCTCGTCGCTATGACCACGCCGCCTTTCATTCCCGGACTCGAACTGTCGCGTCGCTTCTACCTCGAAGCCGTGAGGCCGCTGCTCGACGAGGCCGTCCCCGGGCTGACGCATTCCGCCGCCCGTCTCGGCAGCGGTTCGGAGGTCCTCGGGTTCGACACCGCCCGTTCCGCCGACCACGAGTGGGGACCACGTCTGCAGATCTTCCTGCACCCGAGCGACGTCGCCCGTCACGGAACGGCGATCACGGCCCTGCTCTCCGAGCGCCTGCCGAAGTCGTTCTGCGGCTATCCGACGCACTTCGCCGAGACCGGGGATGCGGGCATCGGGGTCATGCGGGCGACGGAGGGGCCGGTCCGCCACCGGGTGGAAGTCACCGACGCGAGCACCTGGTTCACCGAGCGGCTGGGGTTCGACCCGGGCGGGGACATCACCCTGGAACACTGGCTGGCCACACCCGCCCAGCGTCTTGCCGAGGTCACGGCCGGTGCTGTCTTCCACGACGGACTCGGCCGCCTCGGCCCGGCCCGGTCCGTGCTCGGCTGGTACCCCGATGATCTCTGGCTGTACCTCCTGGCCTGCCAGTGGCAGCGCATTTCCCAGGAGGAAGCCTTCGTCGGACGCTGCGGCGAGGTGGGCGACGAACTCGGCTCCGCCGTCGTCGCCGCCCGGCTGGTGCGCGATCTGATGCGGCTCTGCCTGCTCATGGACCGCCGCTACCCGCCGTACGGCAAATGGCTCGGCAGCGCCTTCGCCCGCACCCCCCAGGGACCCGCCCTCACTCCGGTACTCGCCGCCGCCCTTGCCGCGACCGACTGGCACACACGCGAGGACCACCTCGCTCTCGCCTACGAGAGCGTCGCGTCCGTGCAGAACGGCCTGGGCCTCTGCGACCTCGTCGACCCCGCGACACGGCCCTACCACAACAGGCCGTTCCGGGTTCTGCACGCCGAGCGCTTTGCCGGGGCCCTGACTGCCCGCATCACCGACCCGGCCGTCCGCGCCCTGCCGGCGTTCGGCGCCGTTGACCAGTTCATCGACAGCACCGAGGTCCTCAGCCGTCCGGACCTCACCCACGCCGTCACGCGCGCGACGGCTCTGCCCTAGGCAGTGTCGCTTTCGTTCTCACGGGCGGCAACACCAACGATTGCACCCGGTTCGCTGCCGTGCTGGAAGGGAGCCGGGTGCCCTGCCTCGGCCCGGGACGACCCCGCACCCGGCCTGATCACGTCCTGGGCGACAAAGGCTACAGCTCGAAGGCGATCCGCACCTGGCTGCGGCGCCGCGGCATCCCGCACACGATCCCCGAGCGGGCCGACCAGGCCCGCAACCGGGCCCGGCGAGGGAGCCACGGGGGCCGCCCGCCGGCCTTTGACCCCGAGGTCTACAAGCACCGCAACGTCGTGGAACGGCGCTTCAACCGACTGAAGCAGTGGCGTGGCGTCGCCACCCGGTACGACGAGACCTCCCAGTCCTACGAAGCGGCTGTCACTCTCGTATCACTTCTGATGCGGGTGCGACAGCCGCCCGCAGAACCTAGGTCAGGTGTGTTCCGGCGCTCACCTCGCCGACCGGCTCGGCTTCCACGGCCTTCGGACCGGGCTGGGAAGCGGCTCTGTGCTTCATGAGCTGCTCGCCCTCGATGTCCACGTCGGGCAGGATGCGGTCGAGGAAGCGCGGCAGCCACCACGCCTTGCGTCCGAGCAGCGCCATCACGGCGGGGACGAGGGTCATCCGGACGACGAAGGCGTCCATGAGGACGCCGACCGCGAGGGCGAGTCCCATGCCCTTGACGACCTGCATCTCGGCGAAGACGAACCCGCCGAAGACAGCGATCATGATCACGGCCGCGGCGGTGACAACCTTGGCGCTGTGACCGAAGCCGCGGATCATCGCCTCGGTGGGTGCTGTTCCGCGCGCGTACTCCTCGCGCATGCGGGAGACGAGGAAGACTTCATAGTCCATGGCGAGGCCGAACAGGATGCCGACCAGCAGCATGGGGAGGAAGCTCAAGACGGGCCCAGTCTCCGCGATGCCCAGCAGGCCGGCGAGCCAGCCCCACTGGAAGACCGCCACCAGCACGCCCAGGGAAGCTCCGAGGGAGAAGAGGAAGCCCAGTGCCGCCTTCAGCGGCACCGCGACAGCCCGGAAGACCAGGGTCAGCAGGATCAGGGCAAGCCCCATCACCACCAGGCAGTAAATGGGGAGCGCTGCGGAGAGTTTGTCGACGGTGTCGATGTTCACCGCGGTCGTTCCGGTGACGTTCACCTGCGTGCCGGTGCTCGTCTCGACATCGCCGCGGGCCTCGCGAATCTCCTTGAGCAGCTGAGTGGTCTCCTCGGATCCGGGGCTGCTGGAGGGTGTGACGTTCACCAGCGCGGCGTTCCCGGCAGCCGCCGGGACCACCGGGGAGACCGCCGCTATGTCCGTCAGCCCTTCGATCTTGTTCGCCAGGTTCTGTGCGGCGGACGTCACGGTGGCCTTGTTCCCGCCCTGGGTGAGAACGATGAGGCTGCCGCTGTGGCCGGGGCCGAATCCTTCATCGATCATCTTCTGAGCGCGGGCGGCAGAGTTGTGGGGGTCGTTCGTCGCGCTCAGTCCGAGACGCAGATCGGCTGCGGGCGCGGCCAGAACACCCAGGCCCAGCACACAGGCGGCCAGGACCAGCCAGGGGCGGCGAGCTGCTCCGGACGCCCACCGCTCTCCCAGGGGGCGGCTGCCGTCCGTGCGTCGGGCACTGCGCCGGGGCCGCCAGGCCAGGGCCGGCACGGTGCTGCTGGCGATGCGTTTGCCCATCAGGCCGAGCACTGCGGGCAAGAGCGTGACGGCGATCAGGACCGAGACGACGACGGTGGCGGCGGCGCCGAGACCCATGACGGTCAGGAAGGGGATGTTGACGATGGCCAGGGCGGCGAGGGCGACAACGACCGTGGCGCCGGCGAAGACGACGGCGCCACCGGCAGTCCCGGTGGCGAGACCGGCGGACTCCTCCGGGTCCATGCCCTGGCGTACCTGCGTCTGGTGACGGGAGATGATGAACAGGGCGTAGTCGATGCCGACGGCCAGGCCGAGCATCACGGCAAGGATGATCGACGTGCTGTCCATCGTGATCACACTGGTCATGGCCAGCAGGGACAGTACGCCGATGGCCACACCGACCAGGGCGGTGAGCACCGGGATGATGGCGCCGCGCAGGGTGCGGAACACGAGGACCAGCACGGCCAGGGCGATCAGAACTCCGACGACCTCGGTGGGTCCCATGACGGGAGGAATGGTGTCGAAGGCCGCACCGCCTAGTTCGACGGTCAGTCCTGCCGAGCGGGCCTCGGTCGCGCTTTCCACCAAGCTCTGCTTCGTATCGGAAGGGATGCCTTCAGCGTTCTCGGCGGTGAAGACGATCTCGGCGATGCCTGTCCGGCCGTCGGCTGAGATGCTGCCGGCCTCGGTTGCGGGGGCGGCAACCGACACCACCGCAGGGGCGCGTTCTGCCCCCTCCACGGCCCTGGCAACGTCCTGCTTCGCCTGCCCGACAGTGATCTTCTGGCCGTCCGGCGCCCGGAAAACGATCGTGCCGGTCACGTGTCCGTCACTAGTGGAGGGAAACTCTCTCTCCATCACGTCCAGGGCGCGTTGCGCCTCGGTGCCCGGAATGGTGGTGGCCGAGGCGAACGGCTTCATCAGAGTGAACGCCGATACCCCCACGACCACCAGGACACCGAGCCAGGCGCCGATGACGGCACCCTTTCGCCGATAGCAGAACCGGCCGAGCCGGTAGAGGAATGTGGACATGCAGAAGCTCCTCGGGGACGAACGCGGAGGACGAGGACGCCGGGTCCGCCTACTGCCTGCGGGCCGGACGCTGTGCCTGGTGAGAGGCTCAATCCACGCTAGACCGGGACCGGGGCGGACCCGCCCGTCGATGCCTCTGGCGGGCCTTGTTCACACGGAACTCCCATGGAACCCGGCCCCCCGCTCGGTCATGATCGGAGGGGGAACAGACAGGGAAAGAGGTCGAGGACTTCGATGACAGGCGCCCCAGACACTTCCCCGGACACGGGGACCGGCCCGGCGGCGCAAGGCCGTCTCTTGGTGGTCGACGACGAACCGGCGATCTTGGACACCGTCAGCAGGTTCCTGCAGTTCCTCGGCTACGAGGTCCGCACTGCGGCAACGGTCCACGAGGCGGTCACCGCCGCGCGGGCATTCCTCCCGGAACTCATCCTGCTGGACGTGATGCTCCCGGATGGGGACGGATTCGAGGTCATGCACCGGCTGCGCCAGGACGGGCTTCCGCACGCGGTGGTCTTCCTCACCGCACTCGACACCAGAAAGGACCTGATCAGAGGACTCACCGCCGGGGGCGACGACTACATCGCCAAGCCGTTCGGACTCGACGAGGTCGCCGCCCGGGTCCAGGCCGTACTGCGCCGCACCAGGCCCCGGCGGCTCTCCGACCCGGTACTGCGCGTGGCCGACCTCGAACTCGACCCCACCACCCACGCCGTCCACCGAGGCGGCACACCCGTAGAGCTGTCCCCGACCGAATTCCGTCTCCTGCGCTATCTCATGCTGCACCGCGGCCGGGTGGTGCCCCGTGCCCAAGTCCTGGCCCACGTATGGTCCTACGACTTCAACGGCGACGACACCGTCGTCGCCACCTACATCAGCTACCTACGCCGCAAGATCGACCACCTCGGGCCACCGCTGATCCACACCCAGCGCGGGATCGGCTACAGCATCCGGGAGCCCCGTTGAACGGACACCACCCGCGGCCGCCAGGCCCCAGCAGGAAGGCGAACAACTCGCAGAGCCCCGCACCCCCGACCAGCGACACGTGGAGACATCCCCGCCACTGGCCTCTGCGCACACGGATCAGCGTTCTGGTGACCGTCCTGTGCGCGCTGGCCATGGCGGCCACGGCGGCCGCCTGGACCCTCACCGAGGACCCCGCGGCGATCGTGACCACCGAACTGGCCGGGCTCCTCGTGATCGCCACGGTCACCACCGTCGCGGTACGACGTGAGCTGGGCCCGCTCGAGGACGCAGCCGACGTGGCGGACGCCATCACCGCGGGCGAACTGAGCCGGCGCGTCAGCGCGGCCCCCACAGCGCCGGCCACAGAAGTCGGACGTCTCGCCCACGCCCTGGACAGGATGCTGGACGAGATCCAGGAGGCGCTCAACGCCCGCAAGGCGTCCGAGGAGCGCATGCGCCAGTTCGTCGCCGACGCTTCGCACGAGCTACGCACACCCCTGCAGTCCCTGCGCGGGTACGCCGAGCTCTACCAGCACGGGGCGCTGCCCGACAAAGCCGCGGTGGACGAGGCGATCCAACGGATGCTGTCGGAGGTGCACCGGATGTCCGGACTGGTGGAATCGCTGCTCATGCTGGCCCGCTTCGACGAATACGCCCATGCGGAACTGGAGTCAGTCGACCTCAGCCGCGTCGTCGCCGACTCCTGCCGCGACGCCGAGGCGGTCGAACCTCACCGGCCGCACACGGTCGACATCCAGTCCGGCGTCACGGTGCTCGGCGACGAGGCGCAACTGCGCGGAATGCTGGCCAATCTGCTGGGCAACATCCGCATGCACTGCCCCCCCGAGGCGCCCTACGCCGTCCAGTTGAGCATCGCCGACAGCCACCCCGTACTCGTGGTCCAGGACGACGGACCCGGCATTCCCTCACGCTCCCTCCCTCACGTCTTCGACCGCTTCTACCGCGCGGACAAAGGGCGAAGCCGCGCCCACGGCGGGAGCGGCCTGGGCCTGTCCATCGTCGCCGCGATCACAGAACTCCACCTCGCCCAGATCGACCTCGACAGCACACCTGGTCAGGGGACCCGTGTGGAGATCGTGTTCCCCCGTATCGATGCCGTGAGCCTGTGACCACAGAGCGCTTCAGTCATCGCTCATGACGACAGGTCACGACATCAAGATCCACCAGTAGTGATCATTGCCCAGGCGGCCCGCGCCATCCTGCTTCCGCCCCGGAGGCGGGACGGCGCGGCCCGGCGGCGGAGCCGCGCACCGGCCCTGCCGCCGGGCGAGGTCCCGCATCGGGCAGTCAGCGGGCGACAAGGACCTCCACACTCAGCGCCCTGAGCCGCTCGATCACCGTGTCGTCGGGACCCGCGTCGGTGATCAGCCCGGTGATCTTCTCCCACGGCAGGACGCGGTACGGGGACGCCGTGCCGATCTTCTCCGACGAGGCGAGGATGTACGTGTCCGCGGCCCGCGCGGACAGGGCGCGCTTCATCGCCGCCTCCTCGGCGTCCCCCGTGGTCAGCCCGGCGTCGGGGTGGACGCCGGTGACGCCGAGCAGGCACAGGTCGGCGGAGACGTTTTGTGCGGCCTCGACCGCGGCGGCGCCGCAGGTGACCGCCGAGTGCTTGAAAACGCGTCCTCCGAGGAGGAAGAGCTCCGCCCGCGGGTGGTCGATCAGAGTCGTGGCGATCGTCGGGCTGTGGGTGATCACCGTGCAGGCGAGCTCCTTCGGAAGCGCCCGTGCCACGGCGAGGGCGGTGGTGCCACCGTCGAGGATCACCGAGCCGCCCGGCCGCACCAGCGCGGCTGCCACTGAGGCGACCTTTCGTTTGCCGTCCGGGGCCACCGCCTGCCGCGCGTCGTAGTCCACCACCGCCGGGGAAGCGGGCAGAGCACCGCCGTACACCCTCTGGCACAGCCCCTCGGCGGCGAGATCGCGAAGGTCACGTCGCACGCTGTCCTCGGAAATGCCCAGTTCGGCGGCGACCTCCTTGGCCACGATCTTCCCCTCGCGGGCGAGCAGGCCAAGCAGGTGGTCGCGCCTTTCAGCAGCCAGCATTCGCACTCTCTCCTGTTCTTGCACGTTTCTGCATGTATCGTAGCGGTCATGAACGACAAGCCAAAGCTCATCCTGATCGCCGGTCCCTACCGCTCCGGCACCGACGGCGACCCGCAGGCCATGGCCGCCAACCTCGCCCGCCTCGAAGCCGCCGCCTGGCCGGTCTTCGAGGCCGGGCATATCCCCGTGATCGGGGAGTGGATCGCCCTGCCCGTCCTGCACTCGGCCGGTGCCGGCCCCACGGACCCACTCGCCGACCAGGTGCTCTATCCGACCGCCGACCGTCTGCTCGCCCATTGCGATGCCGTGCTGCGCCTGCCGGGTGAGTCCGCAGGCGCCGACCAGGACGTCGCCACCGCCCGCCGCCGCGGCCTGCCCGTGTACCGGGACGTCGCCGAGATCCCGCGTCGCACTCCGGAGGAGGCCGCATGACGGGCCGCCCCGGCATCGACACCCCCGACCACCGCGGCCGCACCGGCCTCGACCGGGCCGGACGCGGACTGGACCGCAACCCCGACGTCCGGATACGCGACGTCGAGCTCACCTCCCAGGGCTGGCACGTCCTGCGCCGCACCACCTTCGACTACCGGCGCCGCGACGGCCGGTGGGAGACCCAGCAGCGCGAGACCTACGACCGCGGCGACGGTGCCGTCGTCCTGCCCTACGACACCGGGCGCGGCCGTGTGCTGCTGACCCGTCAGTTCCGCTACCCCGCCTACGTGAACGGGCACCCCGACGGCATGCTCATCGAGGCGGCGGCGGGACTGCTCGACGCGGAAGACCCGTACACCGCGATCCGCCGCGAGAGCGAGGAAGAACTCGGCGTCCGACTCGGCCCGCTCACCCGCGTCCTGGACGCCTATATGAGCCCGGGCTCCGTCACCGAGCGCCTCCACTTCTTCGCCGCCTCCTACACGCCGTCCGACCGGACCGGCACGGGCGGAGGAGTCGAGGAAGAGGGCGAGGACATCGAAGTCCTCGAACTCCCCTTCGCCGAAGCCCTCGCCATGACCCGCGACGGACGCATCACCGACGGCAAGACCATCATGCTCCTGCAGTGGGCAGCCCTGTACGGGCCCTTCGCCGACGAGAGGCCGGCCGCGCGGCCGGGGGGCGCGGCGCACGCCGCCACTCGCGGCCGCACGCGCTGACCACGGCCCTGTACCCGCCACCGCGGGGCCAGGTTCGCGGTACGTTCACCGCCGGTCGGTCACAGCGCAGTGGCGGCGCGGACCAGCCCCGCGACCGCCGTCGAGCGGCTGTGCGGGGGCCATGCGATGACCGTGGTGACGCGGGGCGCGTCGGAGACCGGCACGGCTGCGAGGCCGTCGCCCAGGCCGCTGCGGCCGGACTCCGGCACGACCGCGCAGGCGCGGCCGAGGGCGATGAGCTGGGTGAGCTGGGTGTGGTCGCGCACCTGGGGCCCGGGACCGTCGGGAAAGGTGCCGTCGGGGCGGGGCCAGCGGGGGAGAGGGAGGCCGGGAAGGTCACTGACCTCTGCGAGCCGCAGGTGGGGGCGGGCGCCGAGGGGGTGGCCGGCAGGGAGGATCACGACCTGGCTCTCGGTGTACAGATCCTCGGTGTCGAGGCCGGCCGTGTCGTCGAAGGGCCGGTGCAGCAGGGCCACGTCGGCCTGTCCCTTTCGCAGCACCGACGCCTGCTCGCCCGGTCCGCACAGCACCACGTCCACGGCGATGGCGCCGGGCTGGGCGGCGTAGGCGTCAAGGAGTTTCGCCAGCAGTTCACTGGAGGCTCCCGCCTTCGCGGCCAGGACCACGGCGGGCCGGCCCGCCTCGGCCAGGGCGGCCCGGCGGGTGCGTCGTTCGGCCGCCTCGACGGCGTCCAGTGCGACGCGTGCCTCGTGGAGCAGCACCGCCCCCGCCTGGGTCAGCGAGGCACCCCGACTGCCGCGCTCCAGCAGGGCGGTGCCCAGGCGCCGCTCCAGCCCGCTGATGGCCCGGGACAGCGGGGGCTGGGCGATACCGAGCCGGTTCGCGGCCCGGCCGAAGTGCAGCTCTTCTGCGACGGCGACGAAATACCGCAACTCACGTGTCTCCACCCCGCGAGCCTAACGGGGCCGGCCAGGGCCGATACCCGGGCGGTATCGCCGCCCACCCGGTCGGTCTTGGACGTCCTGTCCCGTGGGGGAGAAGTATCGATGCCATGACTGAGACGAACACCATGAACCACCCCAAGGTCGCGCTGGTGACCGGAGCCAACAAGGGCATCGGGTATGAGATCGCCGCCGGACTCGGCGCCCTCGGCTGGTCCGTCGGCATCGGCGCGCGGGACGATGAGAAGCGCGAGGCCGCCGTGGACAAGCTGCGCGCGGCCGGGGCCGATGTGTTCGGCGTACCGCTGGACGTGACCGACGACGCGAGCGTGACCGCGGCGGCTCGGCTGATGGAGCAGCGGACCGGGCGGCTCGACGCGCTCGTCAACAACGCGGGCATCACCGGGGGCGGACCGCAGGAGCCCACCACGGTCGACGTGAACCGCGTGCGGGCGGCCGTGGAGACCAACGTGATCGGTGTCATCCGTATCACCAACGCCCTGCTCCCGCTGCTGCGCCGCTCGCCGTCGCCGCGGATCGTGAACGTCTCCAGCAGCGTGGGATCGCTCACGCTGCAGACCACCCCGGGCGCCGAGACCGGCCCGATCTCCGTCGCCTACGCACCGTCCAAGACCTTCTTGAACGCCGTCACCGTGCAGTACGCCAAGGAACTGGCCGGCACACCCGTCCTGATCAACGCCGTCTGCCCCGGCTTCACCGCGACCGACCTCAACGGCTTCCGGGGGGTGCGCCCCCCCCAGCAAGGAGCGGCCGCCGCAATCCGGCTTGCCACCGTGGCGGCCGACGGGCCCACCGGCCGCTTCTTCGACGACGAGGGAGAGGTGCCCTGGTGACGTGCTCCCCGGTCGTGTCACCCCGGGGAGCCGGTGGGCGCGTACCCGCTCACCGCTCCCCGGGTGGCCGGCCCGAGACCCCGACGTACCAGTCGTCGGCCTCCGTCATCCCGTCCATGCTCGGCTGGTAGGGCTTGACGATGTCGTCGGCGTCCTTGAAATACACCGTGACGCAGAGTGGGTACTGCTGCCCGGTAGGGGCCGTGACGGTCTCCCGCGGGGCCACCCAGACGAACTTTCCCGGCTGGGTCCACTTCTCGCGGGCGAAGGTCAAGGTGGGGTCCGCCGTACCCAGTTGCAGCAGTTCCGACCAGCTCATGTGTGTCACCGTCCGAGCGTAGGACGCGGACTCCGCGACAGGGAAGAGGAGTTGACGGCGCGGAACGTCCCGGGACAGGCGGCGTCGGGGGCCGGCTGCCCCGCATCGCCCGTCTCGCCGCGCGGCCTCCCCCGGTCCGGTGCGCTGCCGTCAGGGGAGGGTGAGGTCGTCCGTCTGCGACGCCAGGTCGCGATGGGTGCCGGTCAGGTGGCGCCGGGCTGCGGCCAGAGGAGCGACCAGGTCGGCGGGGTCGTCGTGGGCCAGAGCCGCGCGGAGGTCACTCACCGGCCGATGGGCGGCGGGCGGAAGGTCGGTGAGCGCGATGATCTGACCGGCGAGACGGCGTAGGTCGGCCGCGTTGCGCCGGGCCCGGACGGCGGTGTCGCGGCCGGCCGCACGGGCCTGGCGGGTGGCTTGGACACGCTGCTCGCCGGTCGTACCCGCCGGGCCGGGACGGCCCCGCAGGTAGCGGCGCTCGGCGGCCTGGCGGCTGGCGACACCCAGGGGAGGGGCGAGGTCCGCCCAGCTCGCCCCCGCGTCACGGGCCGTCTCGATGAGGCCCGTCTCCCATCCGGCCAGCTGCTCGCGTACCTGTCGCAGCAACGACAGGGACGCCAGTGCCTGTTCCGGGCCGGGAGCCGGAGTGTCGGCAGCTCCGTGCCGAGCCTCCCGCAGAGCGTCGTCGATGGCCTGCAGGGCCGCCGCGGCGGCCAGGAACGACACCGGACCGTGAGCGCCGGTACTGGGCGAGGACGGCTGATCGGCCACGGCCATGGACCCTCCTTCGACTGTCATCGTCCGGATGACATCTCGGTTGTCATCCATTGGATGACATGTTACAACAGTGTCAGTGAGGCGCATTGGCAGCGACTGCCTGAACCCACTGGAGGTGTTTCCCATGTTGATGCGCACTGACCCGTTCCGTGAGCTGGACCGGCTGGCCCAGCAGATGATGAGCCCGGGTACCTGGTCGAGGCCGTCGGTGATGCCGATGGACGCCTATCGCGAGGGCGACGAGTACGTGGTGGCCTTCGACCTTCCCGGTGTCGCCTCCGACGCCATCGACATCGATGTCGAGCGGAACATGCTCACCGTCAAGGCCGAGCGGCGGCCGGTGGCGAAGTCCGACGACGTGCAGGTCGAGCTGTCGGAGCGGCCGCTCGGCGTCTTCTCCCGCCAGATCGTGCTCGCCGATACGCTCGACACCGAGCACATCCAGGCTCACTACGACGCAGGTGTCCTCACCCTGCGCATTCCGATCGCCGAGCGAGCCAAGCCCCGCAAGATCGCGGTCGGCGCCGGCTCGGGGCGTCAGGAGATCTCCGGCTGAGGCCACCCGTGGACGCGCGGAGGGCGGGTGCCCGAACCGGCTCTCTCCGCCCCCGCGCCCCCGGGACGATCCATGGGAATGGGGTGTGCCGAAAAAATGTGGCGCCGTGAAGCGTTTCTCGACCGCGTCAAGGAACGCGGCGAGTACGGGACTCCGCAGGAAGCCGAACGCGCGGCGCGTGTCGTACTCGCCCTCCTGGGGGCGCACTTGGCCGGTACCGTCCGCGCTCAGCTCGCCGCACGGCTTCCCGAGGAGTTCGCCCTGATCCTGCTCAACCCGCTGCAGAGCGCGGAACCGCTCCCGCCCGAGCGGTTCGTCCGCGCTGCGGCGGCCTGGATCGAGGGCGCCACCGAGAGGACCGCCGCCTGGGACGTGAGCGCCGTGCTCTCGACGGCGGCCGACGCCGTCGGAGAGGGCCTGCTGGACCAGATCCTGCTCCAGCTCCCGGCCGGCTACGACCTCCTCTTCGGTCGCCCCCGTCCCATCTGAAGCGTGTTCCGAAAGACCCGGCTGCCCGGCGGGCGTACGCCGCCACTTTCGGAACACGCCCCGGTGCCGACCCGTTCCCGGCACACCGATTCGACCCCACTCCGGCTCAGAGAAAGGCATAGACCGCAGTGACCACCGACGTACGCGCACCGCTCATGTACCAACAGCCATACGGGACGGCGTACGAACAGATGCTGGAGAAAGTCCGCTACGAAGGCGCCTACCCCACTCGCGAGCGGGCCGAGGAAGCCGTCCGCCTGGTCCTCGCGGGGCTGGGGCGCCAGCTGACCGGCGACGAGCGCGTCGACCTGGCCGCCTGCCTGCCGACGGAGGCCGCACGGGTCCTCACCGCACAGGTCCCCAGCACCCAGCCGCTCACCGGCTGGGCATTCGTCAAGGACCTGGCCACCCGCTCCGGCGCCGCGTTGGCTCCCACCCGATGGGACACCGGATCCGTCTTCACGGCCGTCGCCGCACACGCGGGCCCCGAACTGATGACCCGCATCCTCGACCAACTACCCAGCGGTTACGCGCTGCTGTTCGGACGCGCCGAACTCGCCCGGGCCGCGTAAGGGGAACTGACGCCCTCGATCCGTCCGCACCACCCACGCCCGGCCCGGCAGCGGACCGTGTCGCGGGACGGCCTCCGGTGTGACAAGGGGCGGGAGCGCAAGCGGTGGCCGGTCGGGCGGGCCGGCCACCGGGGCAGCGCCCACCGGTCGCCCGGCCCCCACACGATCGGCCCATGGCGTGGGCGGGCGGTTCGCCCCGGGGAACGGCCACCGAATCTCAGAGCCCTCTGATTTCGCGTCGCTACCGTCCGGGCCCATGGTGCGCGACTATCTCATCATCGGGGCCGGACCGGCCGGACTTCAGCTCGCCGCTCTGCTCGAACGCGACGGGCACGACTACATCGTCCTGGAGCGGGGGAGCGGACCGGGGACCTTCTTCACCCGGTACCCCCGCCATCGCCGGCTGATATCGACCAACAAGGTGAACACCGGCTTCACCGACCCGGAACTCAACCTGCGCATGGACTGGAACTCGCTGCTCAGCGACGATCCGGAGCTGCTCTTCACCCGGTACAGCGAGCGCTACTTCCCACCCGCGGACGATTTCGTGCGCTACCTGGCCGACTTCGCGGCCCGTACCGGCGTCCACGTCGAGTACGGGACGGAAGTCGTCCGGGTCACCCGGGCGGACGGCGTATTCACCGTGAGCGGCGGCGACGGGCGCACCTGGCAGGCCAGGAGACTCGTCATGGCGACGGGCATCTCCCGGCTCTACGAGCCACCCATCGCGGGAGTCGAACTCGCCGAACGGTACGACTCCTTCGACCCCGACCCGGCGTCCTTCACCAATCAGCGGGTGCTGGTCATCGGCAAGGGGAACTCCGCGTTCGAAACCGCCGACGGCCTCATCGAGAAGGCCGCGGTCATCCATGTCGCCGGTCCGCACTCGGTCAAGCTCGCCTGGAAGACCCACTACCTCGGGCACCTGCGCGCGGTGAACAACAACTTCCTGGACACCTACCAGCTCAAGTCACAGAACGCGGTACTCGACGGCACCGTCGAAAGCATCGAGAAGACGGAGAGCGGTGGCTACCGGGTCATGCTGCGCTATGCGCGGACCGTCGAGCCGTTGCGCGAGCTCCACTACGACCGGATCATCGCCTGCACCGGCTTCCGCTTCGACGCGTCCGTCTTCGATGAGAGCTGCCGTCCGGCGCTCGTCATCAACGACCGGTTCCCCGAGCAGACCTCGTCCTTCGAGTCGGTCAACGTGCCGGATCTCTACTTCGCCGGCACGCTGATGCAGCAGCGGGACTTCAAGAAGTCCACCAACGGCTTCATCCACGGATTCCGCTACGCGGTCCGGGCTCTGCACCGCATTCTCTGCGCCCGCCATCTCGACACCCCCTGGCCGGCCCGGACGTTCGCCGCGACGCCGGACACGATCGCGGACGCCGTCATCGCCAGGATCAACCGCTCGTCAGCGCTCTGGCAGCAGTTCGGATTCCTCGGCGATGCGGTCGGAGTGGACGGCGACCGGGCCGTGTACCAGGAGGAGGTCCCGCTGGACTACGTCACCGACGGAGGTCTCGGGCCCGCCCCGCACCGGTTCGTCATCGACCTCGAGTACGGAGCCGAGCACGACCATGCCGACCCGTTCGACGTGGCCGTCCCGCGCGTCGTCGAGAACGACGTGGACCACGCCATGGACTCCACATATCTCCATCCCGTCGTCCGCCACTACCGGGACGGTGTGCTCGCCGGTACCCACCATCTGGCGGAGAACCTGGAGAACGACTGGAACCTGCCGGAGGTCCACCGCCGGCCGCTCACCGACTTCGTGAAGGAGTGCCTTGACTGAGCAGTTTCCCGGGGCCGTACTGGACATCCTCGACGCAGCGGGCGACCGGCCGGTGTTCGAGCATGCCGGCGTGGAGATCTCCGGAACCCGGCTCCTCGGCACCGTGCGGCGCGCGGTGAACGGCCTGCGCGGCCACGGCGTGGGACCCGGCGACGGCGTGGCCATGCTCCTGGGCGTCGGCCCCGGAGCATTCGCCGCGATCATCGCCGCCCATGTCGTCGGCGCACGTGTCGTCGGCGTGCGGCCCGGCCTGACCGAGGAACAGCGGAAACACATCGTGCGAGACGTCGAAGTGACCGTCACCGACCGGCCCGACGACACCGGTGACCGCGGAAACGGCCTGACCCTCGCGCTCGCCGACCTGCTGGCGGCGACGGACGACGGCGTCCGGCCGCGGGTCCTGGCCCGGCCCGGGGACACCGCCCGGCTCCTGCACACCAGCGGCAGCACCGGCCTCCCCAAGGCGTGCGCCCAGACGTACGCGGCGATGACCGCGGGGTGGGCGCACCGGCCGGACGCCTGGCCGCCGGCCGTCCGCGAACTCGCCGGGCGCCTCGACCGGTTCCTGGTGTTCGGCACCCTGGCCAGCCAAGTGATGATGGAGTACGGGCTGCTGGCACTCGCGGCCGGCGGCACCCTCGTCACCGCCGACCCTCCGGACTTCCCCGACGCCCTGGTGCGTCACCGGGCGACCGCCGGCGTGATCACGGTCGCCCGGCTGACGAGGCTCGTGGCCGCGCAGCGTACGGCGCCGGTGGACCTCGGCACGCTGCGCGCGCTGATGGTGTCCGGGTCGCCGCTGGAACCGGGGCGCATGCGGGAGGCCGCGGAAGTGCTCGGCCCGGTCGTCTTCCACGGTTACGGCCAGACCGAGACCGGCATGATCTCGATGGCCACCCCGGGGGAGCCGCCGGGTTCCCTGGGCGTGCCGCCCGTGGACCTGGAGATCCGTGACGCCTCGGGCCGCCCGGTCCCGCCCGGCACCGACGGTGAGCTCTTCGCGCGTACCCCGTCCCAGAGCCACGGCTACTGGCAGGAACCCGCCCTCACCGCCGACGTGTTCTCCGGCGGATGGGTGCGCACCCGCGACCTCGGCCACCTCGACGCGTCGGGACGGCTGTGGCTCACGGGACGGACCCGGGACGTGATCATCGTCAACGCCAACGTGTACTACGCCGGGCCCGTCGAGCGGCTGCTCTCCAGCCACCCGTCCGTGGCCGAGGCATACGTCGTAGCAGCACCGGACGACCGAACGGGCGAAACCGTCCATGCCTTCGTCGTGCCCGCGGCCGGTGGCACCCCCGACCTCGCCGAACTGCGGGCGCTGGTGGCAGCGGGCGTGGGGGAGGACTGTGCTCCGACCCGGCTCACCGTCATCGGGGAAGTACCGCTCACGGCCGCCGGAAAGCCCGACAAACAGCGGCTGGCAAACGGGGGATAGCGGACCGGGCTACCGCCCTCCTCAGGAGGGCGG
>NZ_JBMNDO010000083.1:0-36519 GCF_052542855.1 Streptomyces sp. SAS_281 | reverse complement strand
CCGTCGGCGCGACCCACCCCTTCCGGGTTGCGGCCCTGGTGGGGGCCGGTGACGGCACCTACTGGGGTGCCATCTTGTCCGCGATGCCCGGGTTCTTCTTCATCCAGGCCCTCACGGCTTCCTCTTCGTGCCCTGTACCGAGCTTCTGGATCTGGTTCTCCAGGCCGGCGAGCTGCTTCTCGCTCAGCTTGAAGTCCTTGAACCACTTCGTCAGCCGCGGGTAGTTCTCCGGGAACTCCTTGGAGGCGATGGTGTGCAGCCGGTCGCCCTCGCCGAACGCCTTCTTCGGGTCCTGGAGCTTGGTCATCCCGTACTCGCTGTACGCCCAGTGGGGGGTCCACAGCAGGACGGCGATGGGCTCCTTCTTGGCGTACGCGCGCTTCAGCTCGGCGAGCATGCCGGGCGTCGAGGAGTCGACCACCTCGTACTCGTCGTCCAGGCCGTAGGCCGGGAGCACGTTCTTCTTCAGGTTCTCCATCGTGGCGGTGCCGGGCTCGATGCCGATGACGCGGCCCTTGAACTCCGAGCTCTTGCCCTTGAGGTCGGCAAGGGACTTCACGTCCTTGACGTAGTCGGGCACCGCGACCTCGATGGAGGTCGGGCCGTACCAGGAGCCGATGTCCGTCAGCTTGGAGCCGTACTTGTCCCAGTAGTTCTTCTGGGTGAACGGGAGCCATCCGTCGAACTGCACGTCGATCTGGCCGCGCGACATCGCGGTGTACATCGGACCGACCTCGAACTGCTTGAGGTTGATCTTGTAGCCCCGGTCCTCCAGGACGGCCTTCCACAGGTACGTGGCGGCGATGTCCTCCTCCCAGGGGAACCACGCCATCTCGACCGGGCGGTCGCGCTCGTCCTTGCCGTTCGCGCCCTTGGCCGGGGCGGACTTCTTCACCGGGGTCCACTTGTCGGCGACGTCCGGGTTCGCCTTCAGCCAGGTGCGGACGGCCTCCTGCTCCTTGCCGGAGCCGCTCTTCTGGATCTGGGCCTCAAGGCTGGTGAGCTGGTCCTCGCTCATCTTGAAGTCCTTGAGCCATGCGCCGACCTCGGGGTTGTCGGCGGTGAAGCCCTTGCGGGTCAGCGTGTGGATGCCGTCGCCCTTGCCCCAGAGGTTCTTGGGGTCCTTGAGCTTGGTCAGCTCGAACTGGTTGTACGCCCAGTGCGGCGACCAGAGCGGGACGACGATCGGTTCCTTCTTGGCGTACGCGCGCTTCAGCTCGGCCAGCATGGACGGCGTGGAGCCGTCGACGACCTTGTACTCCTTGTCCAGGCCGTAGCCCGGCAGGATCTTGTCCTTGAGCAGGCCCATCTCACCGGCGCTCGGCTCGATGCCGACGATGCGGTCCTTGAAGTCGGACGCCTT
This sequence comes from Streptomyces sp. SAS_281, assembly GCF_052542855.1. Lineage (NCBI taxonomy): Bacteria > Bacillati > Actinomycetota > Actinomycetes > Kitasatosporales > Streptomycetaceae > Streptomyces > Streptomyces sp. SAS_281. Next base: position 35,156 of record NZ_JBMNDO010000083.1, on the reverse strand, counting down.
GCCCTTGAGGTCGGTCAGGGACTTCACGTCCTTGACGTACGAGGGGACGGCCAGCTCCAGCGAGGTGGGGCCGTACCAGGAGCCCATGTCCTCCAGGCGGTCCTTGTACTTCTTCCAGTACGAGGCGTGGGTGACCGGCAGCCAGGAGTCGGTCTCGAAGTCGATCTGGCCGCCCGCCATGCCGGTGTACAGCGCGCCGGCCTCGTACTGCTTGACGTCGACCTCGAAGCCGCGGCGCTCCAGCAGCTCCTTCCACAGGAAGGTGGAGGCGATGCCCTCGTCCCAGGGGATGTACCCCATGCTGATCTTCTTGCCGGCGCCGATGTTCTTCGTGTCGGAGGCCGCGACGGCCTCGTCGTCGGAAGAGCCGAAGATGCCCATGCCGCCGGCGACGAGCGCGAGGGCGACGACGCCCGCGACGGCGACGACGGGCTGCGGGCGGTGGTGCCAGATCTTCAGACCGCCGGCCACCGACTGCGCCTTGGCGAGCGCGCGGCGCGCGAGCGGGGAGACCTCACGGCCCAGGGCGCTGGTCATCCGGTCCAGGTACATGGCCAGGATGACGATGGAGACACCGGCCTCGAAGCCCAGGCCGACGTCGACGTTGCCGATGGCCCGGTAGACGGAGCCACCGAGGCCGCCGCCGCCGACCATGCCGGCGATGACCACCATGGACAGGCCCAGCATGATGACCTGGTTGATGCCCGCCATGATCGTGGGCAGGGCCAGCGGGAGCTGGACCCGCAGCAGGGTGTTGCGGGACGTCGTCCCGAACGCCTCGGCCGCCTCGACCAGCTCGCCGTCGACCTGGCGGATGCCGAGTTCGGTCATCCGGACGCCCGGGGGCAGCGCGAAGATGATGGTGGCGATGATGCCGGGAACGACACCGACACCGAAGAAGATCACGCCGGGGATCAGGTAGACCATGGCGGGCATGGTCTGCATGAAGTCCAGGACCGGCCGGGTCACCGCGCTCACCGTCTTGGAGCGGGAGGCCCAGATGCCGAGCGGCACGGCCATGACCAGCGTCACGATCGTCGCGACGAGCACCAGCGTGAGCGTGTCCATCGCCTCGTCCCACAACTCGACCGAGTCGATGAGGGCGAAGCCGACGAATGCCAGGATCCCGGCGAGCAGGCCGCGCAGCCACCAGGCGATGACGGCGACGATGCCCGCGAAGAGCAGGGGCGCGGGAGCGGAGAGCACGGCGGCGATGCCGTCGAACATGCCGCTCACGACGGAGCTGATGAAGTCGAAGAGCCAGGAGAGGTGGTTCTGGAGCCAGTCGACCGCGGAGTCGACCCAGTCGCCGAGATGGAGCCTAAACACCGGCCACCTTCTTCAGCGAGGTGGCGGCGTCCTGCGGAGCCTGGGCGGGGGTCATCGGCTCGCCGAGCACGGCGAGCAGCCGCTCGCGGGGCACGACGCCGAGGAGCTTGCCCTTGTCGTCGGTCACGGCGACCGCGACCCGGCTCTGCGAGCAGGGCGTGAACAGCTCGATGATCGGCGTGGACTCCGTGACCGTGGCCGGGGTGGACCGCAGTACGTCGTCGGTGGTCCGGATCTCCTTGCCCTGGTCGCAGAGCGTGCCCAGGACGGTGTCCGTCTCGGCCATGATCGCGCCGGCGGTCAGCACCCGGGCACGGTCCACGTCCTGGGTGAAGGAGGCGACGTAGTCGTTGGCCGGGGTGACGAGGATGTCCTCGGCGGTGCCGAGCTGGACTATCTCGCCGTCGCGCATCACCGCGATGCGGTCGCCGAGGCGCATGGCCTCGTTGAGGTCGTGGGTGATGAAGACGATGGTCTTCTTCAGCCGCTTCTGGAGCTCCAGGAGCTGGTCCTGCATGTCGCGGCGGATCAGCGGGTCGAGCGCGCTGAAGGACTCGTCCATCAGGAGCAGGTCGGCGTCGGTGGCGAGCGCGCGGGCGAGGCCCACACGCTGCTGCATGCCGCCGGACAGCTCGTCGGGCCAGGACTTCTCCCAGCCGGCCAGGCCGGTCAGCTCCAGGGCCTCGGTGGCGCGGCGGTGGCGCTCGGCGCGCGGCACGCCCTGCACCTCCAGGCCGTACGCGGCGTTCTCCAGGACGCTCCGGTGGGGGAAGAGCGCGAAGTGCTGGAACACCATGCTGATCTTGGTGGAGCGGACGTGGCGGAGCTCGGCGGGGCTCAGGGCGGTCAGGTCCTGGCCGTCGAAGAGCACCTGGCCGGAGGTGGGCTCCAGCAGGCCGTTGAGCATCCGCAGCAGCGTGGACTTGCCCGAGCCGGACAGACCCATCACGACGAAAATCTGGCCCGGTTCGACGGTGAACGATGCGTCGATCACCGCTGCGGTGGTTCCGTCGGCGCGCAGCGCGTCACGGCCGGTGCCGCTCCGCAGCTTCTGCACGGCTTGATCGGGTCGTCTGCCGAACACTTTGTACAAGTGCTCGGCTTGCAGCCTGGACACATACACCTCACGCGTTGAACCGAGAACGGTCTGCCACCCCCGTCGGCAGACCGTGGAGCGGCACGGATTCTGTCCGCATGGCACGTGCAGTAGTTGAAAATGCGACGTGGTCCGCTCCGATGGCGCGCCTGCCCCCGCTTACTCGGAGCAAACACAAGAGTGACCTGGATCACATGAACCGGACTGGTTTTCCGGGAACCGCGTCCGCGGCAACCCCTGTCGGTGCCGTGCGGCATCATCGGCGTGTGACGCGACGCCTGATGCTCCTCGACACCGCTTCCCTCTACTTCCGCGCCTACTTCGGCGTGCCCGACTCGGTGCGCGCGCCGGACGGCACCCCGGTCAACGCCGTGCGCGGACTGCTGGACTTCATCGGCCGCCTCGTGCAGGACCACCGGCCGGACGACCTCGTCGCCTGCTGGGACGCGGACTGGCGGCCGCAGTGGCGGGTCGACCTCATCCCCACGTACAAGGCGCACCGGGTGGCGGTCGAGACCGCGGCGGGCGTGCCCGACGAGGAGGAGACCCCGGACACGCTGGCCCCGCAGGTTCCGGTCATCGCGGATGTGCTGGACGCGCTGGGCATCGCCCGGGTCGGCGCCGAGGGGTACGAGGCGGACGACGTCATCGGCACGCTGACCGGGCGGGCGGCCGGCCCGGTCGACATCGTCACCGGCGACCGGGACCTGTACCAGCTGGTGGACGACGCCCGCGGGGTGCGGGTGCTCTACCCGCTGAAGGGGGTCGGCACGCTCCAGGTGACGGACGAGGCGTGGCTGCGCGAGAAGTACGGGGTGGACGGCCCCGGGTACGTGGACCTGGCGCTGCTGCGCGGCGACCCGAGCGACGGGCTGCCGGGGGTGCCCGGCATCGGCGAGAAGACGGCGGCGAAGCTGCTGGACGCCTTCGGCGACCTCGCCGGGATCATGGCGGCGGTGGACGATCCGGCGGCGAAGCTGACGCCCTCGCAGCGCAAGCGGCTGGACGAGGCCCGCGCCTATGTGGCCGTCGCGCCGAAGGTGGTGCGGGTCGCCGGTGACGCACCGCTCCCGGACTTCGACCCGGCGCTGCCCGCCGCGCCCCGCGATCCGGCCGCCCTCGACGCGCTCGCGGCCCGGTGGGGGCTGGGCGGGGCCCTCCAGCGCCTCCACTCCGCTCTGCGACCCTGAGGTGTTAGGTTAGGTGACCCTAAGGGCGATCTCGGCATCGGTCGACGGTCTCCAATTCCGGCAGCAGGGAGCAGACCTCGTGGCAGAACGACCGGAGCGGCGGGCACCGAAGGCCCAGGGAGCGCAGGTCCTGCGCACCGAGCAGATCACCCCGCACATGATCCGGGTGGTGCTCGGCGGCGACGGTCTCGCCGACTTCGCGCTCGCGGGCTTCACCGACCATTACGTCAAGCTGTGCTTCGCCCCCGAGGGCGCGGACTACGCCCACCCCTTCGACGTGGCCCGCATCCGCGAGGAGTACCCCCGCGAGCTGTGGCCCACCACCCGTACCTACACGGTGCGTTCCTGGGACCCGGCGGCCCGGGAGCTGGCGATCGACTTCGTGGTGCACGGCGACGAGGGCCTCGCCGGGCCCTGGGCGGCGGGCGCGCAGCCGGGCGACCAGGTGACGTTCCTGGGCCCCGGCGGGGGGTACGCCCCCGACGCCTCGGCGGACTGGCACCTGCTGGCGGGCGACGAGAGCGCGCTGCCTGCCGTCGCCGCCGCGCTGGAGCGGATGCCGGCGGGTGCCGTGGTGCACGCGTACGTCGAGGTGGCGGACGCGGCGGAGGAGCAGAAGACCGCCACGCCGGACGGCGTCGAGATCACCTGGCTGCACCGGGCGGGCCGTCCGGTCGGCGAGGCGCTCACCGAGGCGGTGCGGAAGCTGGAGTTCCCGGCCGGCCGGGTCCAGGCGTTCGTCCACGGCGAGGCGGGCTTCGTGAAGGACATCCGCCGCCACCTGCGGCTGGAGCGCGGTATCCCGGCCTCCCAGCTGTCGATCTCCGGCTACTGGCGGCTCGGCCACGACGACGAGTCCTGGCGCTCCGTCAAGCGCCAGTGGAACGAACAGGTGGAGCGCGAGCAGGAGAGCGCGGCCTGACCTGTCGTACGCGCGGGTGTGCCCCGGTCCGGTGGACCGGGGCACACCCGTATCGCCCGTCGGTCCCTCAGACGGACTTCTGGTACGAGCGGAACGTACGGGTCGACAGCGCCACGGCGGCCGCGGCGAGCAGCAGCAGCCCCCCGCAGCGAGTGGCGACCAGCTGCCAGTCGGGATCGGCGCCGAGCGCGGAACGTCCGGCCACCATGGCCCAGTTGGCCGGATTGAAGGCGGCGATGTCCCGCATCCAGCCGGGCATCTGGATCGGGGCCATGAAGGACGTGGACAGGAAGGTGAGCGGCATCAGCAGGAAGGTGTTGATGCCGATGATCGACTCCCGCTCCCGCACGATCATGCCCACGGCGTTCGAGAGCGCCCCGAAGACCGTGCCGAGCAGCACCGAGGCGACGATCAGGATCAGCAGACCGGCCGCCCCGCCCGGGTAGCCGGCCCCGGCCGCCCATCCGAGCAGCAGGATGACCACGGACTGGGCGGTGTTGGCGATGCCGTTCTGCACGACGTTGGCGTTCATCAGGGCGTTCCGGCTGACCGGCGTGGTCAGGAAGCGGTTGAGCGTGCCGCGCTCGATCTCCTCCAGGGTGCCCATGCCGGCCCACATGCTCGACCCCAGCGCGCTCATCACCACGATGCCGGGGACGAGGTAGTCCAGGTAGGAGGTGGTGCCGAAGCCGCCGAGCTCGACCACCTTCCGGAACAGGTTGCCGAAGAGGAAGAGCCAGATCACCGGCTGGATCAGGGCCATCGCCAGGAAGACGGGCTGCCGGAGGATCGACATCAGCTGCCGCTGCGTCATGAACCAGGTGTGTGCGAGGACCTGACCGCTCATCGGGCACCCCCCGCGAGGGCGGGCTCGGGGGCGGTCGCCGCGCCCTCGGCCTCCGCGTCCTGGAAGCGGCGGCCGGCGTACCGCAGATAGACGTCGTCCAGCGAGGGGCGGGCGACGGTGGCCGCCGCGACGGTGGCCCCGGCCCGCTCCAGGGCGGCCAGCAGCACGGGTACGGCGGCAGCGCCGTCCTCGGCCCGGACGCTGACCCGGCGCCCCTCGGCCACCGCCTCGTGCACGCCGGGCAGCCCGGTGAGCGCGGTGACGGCCTCGGGACCGGCGTCCGCGCGCAGCTCGACGTGGACGGCGTCGCCGCGCAGTTCGCCCTTGAGCTCGTCGGGGGTGCCCTCGACCACGATCCGGCCGCGGTCGACTATCGCGATGCGTTCCGCGAGCCGGTCCGCCTCCTCCAGGTAGTGCGTCGTGAGGACGATGGTCAGGCCCTCGTCGCCGGCCAGCCGGGATATCTCGTCCCACATCGCCGTACGGGCCTCCGGGTCGAGACCGGTCGTCGGCTCGTCCAGGAACAGCACCTCCGGGCGGTGCATCAGCCCGAGCGCCACGTCCAGGCGGCGCAGCATGCCGCCGGAGTACCCCTTGACCAGGCGCTTCCCGGCGTCCGCGAGAGTGAACCGCTCCAGCAGCTCATCGGCCCGGCGCTGCACGGCGGCCCCCCGCATCCCGTACAGCCGGCCCTGCAGGAGCAGGTTCTCGCGGCCGGTGGCGACCGGGTCGGCGCCGGACTTCTGGGCGACCACACCGATCGCGCGGCGCACCCGGTCCGGGTGGGCGAGGACGTCGTGCCCGGCGACGGAAGCGGTCCCGGAGTCGGGGCGGGCGAGGGTGGTGAGGATCTTGACGGTGGTGGACTTCCCGGCGCCGTTGGGGCCGAGGAGCCCGAAGACGGTGCCGGCGGTGACGGTGAGGTCCATGCCGCGCAGTGCGGTGACCCCTCCCGGATAGGTCTTGACGAGTCGACGCGCCTCGACAGCGGGCGCACGGGTGCTCATGACGGAGCTCTCCTGTGTTCGGCCGGGCGTCCGGTGCTCCGGACGCCGTCGGGCCGGACCGTGTGAGGAGTGCCGGGCTATCCTTGGTGTGCCGCACCTCGATCGCCCGGGCCGCCCCACGGTGGTCCGGCTTTGGGGGTTCGAGACCCCGGCGCGGACCGCTGCAACGGCCCCCACCGGGGTCTTTTCCTTCTTGCCTACTCCCGGTCTTCGAGGTCTTGCCAGTCCTGCGGGACCTCGCCGGTCTCGTGGAACGACCTCCACTCCCCGATGCCGCTGATGGTGGCCTCACCGAGCTCCTTGCGGAAGGTACGGATCCACTCCAGCTGCGCCTCCAGCATGTGGAGCTGGTACTCCGTCTCCACGACGAAGACGCGGGGCACCGAGTCCCCGAGCTGGGCGAGCACCCCGCGCAGCGCCGCGGCCTGCACGGTCTGCGCCTGTTCCCGGTCCGCGAGGAGTTCCGCCACCTCCTCCGGGGGCAGTGCGGGGAGCAGGGCCAGTGCCGTGTCGAAGACCGGGTACTCCTCGGCCGGCACCGCGATCAGGTCGGACAGCCAGTGCAGCATCTCGTCGCGCCCGGCCTCGGTGAGGCCGTACAGCGTGCGCTCCGGGCGGTTGCCCTGCCGCTGCACGCCCGCCACCTCGACGTACCCGTGCTTCTCCAGGTTCTGGACGACGGTGTACAGCGAGCCGAAGTTGATCTTGACGCTGTGCTGCTTGCCGCGCCTGCGGAGGGTCTGGGCGATCTCGTACGGATGCATGGACCGCTCGGCGAGCAGCACCATCACCGTGAGCGCCAGCGGATTGCTGAGCTTGCGCCGCTTGGCCACCGCGCCCGCCCCCTCCCTCACTTTGCCACCGAATACTCGTGAGCGAACATATCTCGATTCCCGAAAGCGCGTCAACCACGATGTATCGCGAATTCCGAAGGGTCCGCGCGGCCGTCAGGTCGTGACAAGATCTGCCGCTTCCGGCCAATCCGCACGGGCACCGGCTCCGAATCACTTCCGGAGAGCGATGACCACCGAAGGGACCTCCGCGTGAAAGAAGCCGTGTACATCAGCGGAACGGCCTCGGCGGGGCCGGATCTCCAGGAGCTGATGGGAAGGGTCGCCCGGGGCGACCAGGACGCCTTCGCCCAGGTCTACGACACGGTGAGCGGGCCGGTGCTCGGCCTCGTACGCGGAGTGCTGCGCGATCCCGCCCAGTCGGAGGAGGTCGCCCAGGAGGTCCTGGTGGAGGTGTGGCGCACCGCGTCCCGCTTCCAGGCGGCCCGGGGCAGCGCCATGAACTGGGTGCTGACCCTGGCCCACCGCCGCGCCGTCGACCGGGTCCGCTCCGCCCAGGCGTCGGCCGCCCGCGAGCACAAGGCCGCGCTCCTCGACCGCACGCCCGCCTTCGACGAGGTCACCGAACAGGTCGAGACCCGGCTGGAGCGCGAGCAGGTGCGCCGCTGCATGCGGACGCTCTCCGAACTCCAGCGGGAGTCCGTCACGCTGGCGTACTACCGGGGGCTGACCTATCGGGAGGTGGCCGAACTGCTCGCGGTGCCGCTCGGCACGATCAAGACTCGACTGCGCGACGGGCTGATCCGGATGCGCGACTGCCTCGGGGTGACCTCATGACCGACGCCGGACTCCACACGCTGACGGGCGCCTACGCCCTGCACGCCCTGCCGGACACGGAACGCCGCGACTTCGAACGGCACCTCGGCGACTGCGAGGCGTGCTCCGTCGAGGTGCGCGAGTTCTCCGAGACCGCGACGCGGCTCGGCCTGGCCGCCGCCGCGCCGGCCCCCCGGGAACTGCGGGAGCGGGTGCTGCGGGAGATCACGACCGTACGCCAGGAGCCTCCGGCCGTCCCCCGCCGCGAACGTACGTCGGACCGGCGGTCCGGGGCCGCGAGATGGTCCCGGTTCGCGCTCGCCGCCTGCCTGGCCGGAGCGGTGGGCCTCGGCGGGATCGCCGTGTGGCAGCACCAGGAGGCGCAGGACGCCCGGCAGCAGGCGGACGCCACCCGCCGCCAGGCCGATCAGGTGGCCCGGGTACTGGCCGCCCCCGACGCCAAGACCTCGTCCGGCACGCTGGAGGACGGCGCGCAGGGCACGGTGGTGGTCTCCCGGAGCGAGGACCGGGCGGTGTTCCTGGCGACCGGGCTGGCCGACGCACCGAGCGGCAAGGTGTACCAGCTGTGGTTCGACGACGGCGGCACGATGCGCTCGGCGGGCCTGATGCGGGCCTCGGGCCCGTCCTCGACGACGTACACGACCCTGCTCGACGGTCCCGTGGACGGGGCGACGGGCATGGGCATCACCGTGGAACCGGCGGGCGGCTCGGCGCGGCCCACCTCGGACCCGCTGGCGCTGATGAAGCTGCCGGCGTGAGGCGGCGTGTGCCCGGGAGCGGTCCCCCGGGCACACGGTTCAGCCCCGGCGCGGCGGGCGCGGGAAGAAGCCGCTGGTGCGGGCGGCGTACGCGGCGAAGCCGGGGCGGTCGGCCATGTGCCGTTCCAGGAGCGCCTTGCCGCTGCCGCCGATGAGCAGATACGTCATCAGGGCGGGCGCCACCAGCGTCGCCGCGGCGGCCGCCGGGGCCTGGCAGACGATCAGGAACAGGCCCCACCAGACGCAGAAGTCCCCGAAGTAGTTGGGGTGCCGGGTCCAGGACCACAGCCCCCGGTCCATGATCTTCCCCCGGTTGCCGGGATCGGCCTTGAACCGGGCCAGCTGGTGGTCGCCGACCGCCTCGAAGAACATCCCGACCGCCCAGAGCGCGGCCCCGGCCCAGGCCAGGGCGTTCACCGGCCCGGTGAGGTATCCGGCCGCCTGCACGGGGAGCGAGATCAGCCAGACCAGGGCGCCCTGGAGCAGATAGACCTTCCGCAGGGCGTACAGCTCCGGGTTGCCGGGCGCCTTGGCGAGCATCTTCTCGTAGCGCGGGTCCTCGCCGTGGCCCCGGCCGCGCCGGGCGATGTGCCACCCCAGGCGCAGCCCCCAGAGCGCGGTGAGCACCGTGACGAGCAGGCGGCGCGTGGCGTCCCCCTCCCCCGCCGACAGTCCGTACGAGACCGGGGCGACGGCGGCGAAGCCCAGGCCCCAGGCGACGTCCACGCCCCGGTGCATGCCCCGGCGCACCCCGACCGAGAACGCGACGAGCAGGACGAGCAGGGCGGCGCCCGCGCAGGGCGCGAGGCCCCGTGCGAACGCCTCCCAGGCGAAGCCGCTCATGACGCGCCCCCGGCCGGGCCCGCGCGCAGCCCGTCGCGGGTGTCCGGCATCCCCGACTCCCCGTCACCGGCGGGCCGTACGGCGAGGATCTGGTCCACGCCCATCCGCCGCTCCGCGAAGGCGAGGGCGCCGCCGGCCAGGTACAGCCGCCACACCCGTACGGTCTCCTCGCCGACCAGGTCCGTGAACCGCGCCTCGTTCTCCTCCAGGGTCCGGCGCCAGGCGTCGACGGTCCGGACGTAGTGCTCGCGCAGCCCGTGGACGTCGCGCACCTCAAGACCGGCGCCCTCCAGCAGCCCGACCGTCTCGCCGAGCGGGCGCATGTGCATGTCGGGCGCGATGTACGCCTCGATGAACGCCCCGCCGCCCGGCGCGTCCCGCCCGCGCGACATCTGCTGGACGAGCACCCGGCCGCGCGGGCGGACCATGCCGTGCAGGGTCGCCGCGAAGGCCGGGTACTGGGCGTCCCCGACGTGCTCGCCCATCTCGATGGTGGACACCGCGTCGTAGCCGCCCTCGTGGTCCGGGGCCGCCGCGATGTCGCGGTAGTCGCAGCAGCGCACCTCGACCAGGTCCGCCAGTCCGCGTTCGGCCACCTGCCCGCGCACGTACGCGGCCTGCTCGGAGGCGAGGGTGACCGCGGTGACCCGGACGCCGTGCCGCTGGGCCGCGTACAGCGTCAGCGAGCCCCAGCCGCAGCCGATGTCCAGCAGTCGCGCACCGGGGCGCAGCCCCAGCTTCCCGCAGATCAGCTCCAGCTTGTCGCGCTGCGCGTCGGCGGGGCCGTAGCCGGGTTCATCGCTGGTCCAGTAGCCGCAGGAGTACGCCATCGTCTCGTCGAGGAGGAGGGCGTAGAAGGCGTTGGAGAGGTCGTAGTGGTGGCTGATCGCGGCCCGGTCGCGGGTCCTGCTGTGCAGGGCGCCGTCGAGCCCGGTGGCGCGGGCCGCGGGCACGGGCGGCCGGGGCCCGGCCGCGCCGAGGCGCACGGCGGTGCCGGCGGCGCGCAGCCGGTCGGCGAGGCGGGGGCGGGGTGCGGCGAGTCCGCGCTCGCGCACGGCGCGGTGCACGGCGCGCAGGCCGTCGGCGAGGTCGCCCTCGATGTCGATGTCGCCGGTGATGTACGCCTCCGCGAGGCCGAGTTCGCCCGGCTCCCACAGGAGGCGGCGCAGGGCGCGGCGGGTCCGGACGTGGATCAGGGGTCCGTCGGCGGCGCCGGTCTCGCTGCCGTCCCACATGCGCACCCGGACCGGGAGCCGTCCGCCGAGGAACTGCTCGACGAGGGGTTCGACGCGCTGGGCGGCCCCGTGGGCGGGGCGCTTGTCGGTGAGTGTCATGCCGTTTCCTGTTCCTGACGGGTCAGCAGCAGTTGCCGCACATCGAGGTAGCCGGAGCGGAAGCCCGCTTCGGAGTAGGCGAGGTAGAAGGTCCACATGCGGCGGAAGGTGTCGTCGAAGCCGAGCGCGTCGACCTGCCCGGCTTCGGCGGTGAACCGTTCGCGCCAGAGCCGGAGCGTCTCGGCGTAGTGCGTGCCGAAGCCGTCGGAGCGCTCCACGCGCAGCCCGGTGTGGTCGGCGGTGACCCGGTCGATGGCTTCGGTGGACGGGAGTTGACCGCCCGGGAAGATGTACTTGTGGATCCAGGTGAAGGTGGACCGGCCGGCCCGCATGCGGTCGTCGGGCATGGTGATGGCCTGGAGGGCGATCCGGCCGCCGGGGGCGAGCAGCCGGTCCAGGGTGCGGAAGAAGGCGGGCCAGAACTCCGCGCCGACCGCCTCGATCATCTCGACGCTGACGATCGCGTCGTACGTCCCCTCGATCTCCCGGTAGTCGCACAGCCGGACGTCGGCCCGGTCCGCGTGGCCGGCCGCGGCGATCCGCCGCAGGGCCAGCTCGCGCTGCTCCCGGGAGAGGGTGACGGAGACGACGTGGGCGCCGCGGTCCGCGGCGCGCAGGGCGAGTTCGCCCCAGCCGGTGCCGATCTCCAGGAGCCGGGTGCCGGGGCCGACGGCGGCGAGGTCGAGCAGCCGGTCGATCTTGCGGTGCTGGGCGGCGGGGAGCAGGGCGGGTTCGGCGGGGAAGCCGCGGAAGAGCGCCGAGGAGTAGCTGAGGGTCTCGTCGAGGAACAGCGCGAACAGCTCGTTGGACAGGTCGTAGTGGTGGCTGATGTTGGCCCGGGCGCCGTCGCGGGTCCCGGTCTGGGCCTCGGGCCTGCGGCGGGCCCACACTCCGCGCAGCCGTTGCAGGGGCTGCGGGATGAGGGTGGCGACGTGCCCGGCCAGGACGGTCAGCACGCCGACGGGGTCGGGCGCGTCCCATTCGCGGGCCATGTAGGACTCGCCGAAGCCGATGAGGCCGCTCGCGCCGATCCTGCGGAAGAAGGCGTCGGGGTCGCGGACGTCCATCAGGGGCCCGCCGAGTCCGATGTCCTCCCGCCCGGCGAGGCGGACGCGCAGCGGCAGCCGGGCCAAGGCGCTGCGGACGACCCGCTCGGCGACGGCCGTCCGCAGCCGGGAGGCACGGGGCAGGGCCACGACGTCCGGCCAGCGCGCCGGGTCGATGCCCGCGTCCGTGGCGGGGGCGGGCACGGACGGGGTACGGAACGTGGAGGCGCTCATCGCATGCCTTCCTGGGCGCGGTGGTGGGGGCGGGGCCGGACGGGCAGCCCGCGCAGGTAGAGCCGGATGCCGTGCAGCCGGATGGCGGCCGAGACGACGGCCGTGGACCAGGGGTGGCGCAGGGCGAGCCCGAGCAGGACGCGGGCGGTCGTCGGGCGCCGCTCACCCCGGACGGTGGCGGTGAACGGGCGGGTGCCGGCACGCTCCAGACGGACCGTGAGCCGCAGCTCCGGGCCCGGTTCCGGCAGCCGCATCCAGTACTCGCCGTCGGTGCCGAAGAACGGCGATACGTAGAACTCCTTGCTGGTCACCGACCGCCCCCGGTCGTCGGGGCGCAGCAGGTAGCAATGGCGTTCGCCGTACGTGTTGTGCACCTCGGCGACCGTGCACAGCGGGGTGCCGTCGGCGCGTCGGCACCAGTAGACGGTCAGCGGGTTGAAGACGTGGCCGAGGACCCTGGCCTGGCTCAGCATGAGGACGGTGCCGTCGGCGAGGTCGATGCCCCGGGCGGCCAGGAAGCGGGCGAGGCCGGCGCGGATGGTGGGGGCGGTGCCGCCGAAGTGGTCGCGGGCGTCGAAGCGGGCGAGGAAGCGCAGGCCGCGCGGCAGCGGCGGGGGCCCGTCGGGGTCCGTCAGCCACAGGTAGGTGCGGTGGTGGAAGGCGTACCGGGTGGGCGCGGTCCGTATGTGGGTGATCGTGCACGGGTAGAGGGCGTTCACCAGTCCACCCCCAGGGCCGCCGCGGCCTCGGCGCCCGAGCGGCAGCCGTCCTCGTGGAACCCCCAGCCGTGGTAGGCGCCCGCGTAGGCGGTGACCGGCCCGGACAGGGTGGGCAGCCGGGCCTGGGCGGCCACGGACTCCGGGGTGTAGACGGGGTGTTCGTAGACCATGCGGGCGCGGACGAGGCCGGGGGCGACACGGTCGGCGCCGTTCAGCGTGACGACGAAGGTCTCCGGGGCGTCGAGGCGCTGGAGCCGGTTCATGTCGTAGCTGACGGTGACGTGGGAGGCGTCGGCGGCGCAGTCGGGCATCAGGTAGTTCCAGGAGGCGCGGGCGCCGGGCGCACCGGGCAGCAGCCGGGTGTCGGTGTGCAGCAGGGTGGCGTTGCGGGAGTAGCGGAAGGCGCCCAGGGCGCGGGTCTCGTCGTCGGTGGGGTCGGCGAGGAGGCGGAGGGCCTGGTCGGGGTGGGTGGCGACGACGACGTGGTCGAAGGGTTCGGCGGTGCCGTCCTCGGTGGTGATCTCGACGCCGTCGGCGTGCCGGCGGACGCTGCGGACCGGGGTGGCGGTGCGGACGGCGTCCAGTTGCTTGGTCACACGCTCGACATAGGCGCGGGAGCCTCCGGTGACGGTCCGCCAGGCCGGGGAGCCGCCGATCGCGAGCATGCCGTGGTGGTCGAGGAAGCGGAAGAGGTAGCGGGCCGGGTAGCGCATCGCGGTCACCGGATCGCAGGACCAGACCGCCGCGACCACGGGCGTCAGGAAGTGCGCGGTGAAGTACGGCGAGAAGCGGCCGCGTGCGGCGAACTCCCCCAGGGTCAGCGTGTCTGCGTCCGGTCCGCCGTCCCGCAGCAGCCGCCGGGCCAGCCGGTGGAAGCGGGGCACGGCGGCGAGCATCCGCGGATAGGCGGGGTCGCGGAAGGACGCCGGGCGGGCGAGGAGGCCGGCCGGGCCGCGGGCCCCCGCGTACTCCAGGCCGCATCCCTCGCACCGGACGGACATGCTCATCTCCGACTCCTGCGTGGGCACGCCGAGTTCGGCGAAGAGCCGCAGCAGGTGCGGGTAGGTGCGCCGGTTGTGCACGATGAAGCCGGAGTCGACGTGGTGGACGCGGCCGTCGGCCCCGGGCAGGTCGTGGGTGTGCGCGTGGCCGCCCACCCGGTCGTCCGCCTCGAACAGCGTCACGTCATGGGCCCTTCGCAGGATGTGGGCGGCCGTGAGTCCCGCCACCCCGCTGCCCACGACGGCCGTGCGTCGCCGCCTGTCGCTCATTGCGCTCCTTCCGGACCGGCCCCGACGCCTGCCCCGGGTACGGAGGGCGGCGGGTGCCTCTTTGAAAGTGATTCGTTGCCGGCCGTTGGGCGGATTGGCGTAACCCTTCCTTCATCCGATCGGGTGACAGACCAATCCGCTGGGAGCCCGGCACCGAATCCCCGTCGTGAGTGAAGATCGGAACGATCCGGAGAGCGGGGCCGCCGTGCCCCGGCGGTCCCGCTGGGTACGTGCGGCCTGTGCCGCGCTCGGCGGTGTCATCGCCGGGTTCTGCGCCCTGGCGGTCGCCGAGCTGGTGGCGGCGCTGGTGCGTCCCGAGGCGGGTCCGGTCACGGCGGTGGGCGGTGCGGTGATCGACCGCACTCCCCCGGCGCTGAAGGACTTCGCCGTACGGAACTTCGGGACCAACGACAAGCTGGTCCTGGAACTCGGCATCCTGGCGGTCCTGGCGCTGTTCGCCGTGGCGGTGGGGCTGCTGACGCTCCGCCACCGGCTCGCCGGGTCGGCGGCCGTGCTGGTCTTCGGCGCGGTCGGGGCGGTGGCGGCGATCGGGCGGCCCGAGGGGCAGGTCTCCGACGCCCTGCCCTCCGTGGTGGGTGCCGTGCTGGCCGCTGGGGTGCTGTACTTCCTGGCGGGACGGCTGTCCCCGGCTGCGGCCCCCTCCTCGGGGGAAGGGGCCGCGACCGGCTTCGACCGGCGCGGGTTCGTCCTCGCGGCGAGCGCCGCTGCGGTGGTCTCGGCCGGGGCCGGGCTGCTGGGACGACGGCTCACCTCGGCCGTGCAGGCCGGGGCCGAGGCGTCCCGGCGCGATCTGAAGCTCCCCGTGCCCGCGTCGCCCGCCCCTGCCGTGCCGGCCGGCGCCGACCTGGAGATCCGGGGCCTGAGCCCGTTCGTCACGCCCAACAAGGACTTCTACCGCGTCGACACGGCCCTGGTCGTGCCGAGGGTGGACGCCGGGGCGTGGCGGCTGCGGATCCACGGCAAGGGCGTGTCCCGGCCGGTGACGCTCGGCTTGCGGGACCTGATGCGCCGTAAGGCCGTCGAGCGCGACATCACGCTGACCTGCGTCTCCAACGAGGTGGGGGGGCCGTACGTCGGCAACGCCCGGTGGCTGGGCGTGCGCCTCGCCGATCTGCTGCGGGAGGCGGGCGTGCGGCCCCCGTCGGAGGGCGGGCCGGCCGATCAGCTCGTGGCGCGTTCGGTGGACGGCATGACGATCGGCACCCCCGTCGAGGACGTCATGGACGGCCGCGAGGCCCTGCTCGCCTTCGGCATGAACGGCGAGCCGCTGCCCTTCGCGCACGGCTTCCCGGTCCGGATGGTCGTCCCCGGACTGTACGGATACGTGTCGGCCTGCAAGTGGATCAAGGACATCGAGCTGACCACCTTCGACGCGTACGACGCGTACTGGGTGAAGCGGACCTGGTCCCGGCGGGCGCCCGTCAAGACCCAGGCGCGCATCGACACCCCGCGCCCCTTCGCGTCCCCGAAGGCGGGCACGGTGCCGGTCGCCGGGGTCGCCTGGGCCCAGCACCGGGGCATCACCCGGGTCGAGGTCCGGGTGGACGGCGGCCCGTGGCACCCGGCGCGGCTCGCGGCGCCGGCGGGCCGGGACGTCTGGCGCCAGTGGGTATGGGAGTGGCCGGCCACCCCGGGCAGCCACACCCTGGAGGTCCGCGCCACCGACGGGACCGGCACCACACAGACCGCCCGCCGCGTCGGCACCGTTCCGGACGGCGCCACCGGCCGGCACTCGGTGGTGGTCGACGTGTCCTGAACACGCGGTCCCGCCGCCTCCCCGACATGCGCACCGTCCGTCCGGGCCCCGCGCACCCCGAGCCAATTACCCTACGCAATCGCACAGTTACCCAAACAGGAGAACACCATGAAGGTCATCCACGCCCGCCGCGCCGCCGTCGCGCTGTCCGCCGCGCTCGTCCTGCCGCTGGCCCTGACGGCCTGTTCGGACGACTCCAAGGACAGCGCGTCCGGGTCGAGCGCGAGCTCCGCGAAGGCCCCGGCCTCGCCGTCCGCCGAGAAGTCCATGGACACGGACAAGCCCTTCGGCCCGGCCTGCGCCTCGGTCCCGAAGAGCGGATCGGGCTCCTTCACCGGAATGGCGAAGGACCCCGTCGCCACGGCGGCTTCGCACAACCCGGCCCTGTCCACCCTGGTCACCGCGGTCAAGAAGGCCGGCCTGGTCGACACGCTCAACAACGCGCAGAACATCACCGTGTTCGCCCCGACCAACGACGCCTTCGCCAAGGTCCCGAAGGCCGACCTCGACAAGCTCCTCGCCGACAAGGCCGCACTCACCAAGGTCCTCACCTACCACGTGGTGGGCCAGAAGCTGACGCCGAAGCAGCTGGAGAAGGGCTCGTTCGAGACCCTGGAGAAGGGTGAGCTGACGACCTCGGGCTCGGACATGACGTACACCGTCAACGACTCGTCGAAGGTCGTCTGCGGCAACGTCCCCACGGCCAACGCCACCGTCTACATCGTGGACACGGTCCTCATGCCGCCCGCCGCCTGACCGCCCTCCTCGCGGTGGGCCACCCGGCCCGCCGCGAGGCCCCGGCCGGCCGGTGCGAATCCTGCGGACATCACGTCGCCTCGAACCTGCACATAAGCGACGGATAAGAGCAGAATGGTCAGTGCGGGCCGCTTCCCGCGTATGGCGGTGACCGGGTCCGCGCGATCCGAAGGGGACGAAACTCATGTCAAACGTCTCGCACGTCGGCCACGACATGGCCGGACACCCCGATGTGTCGGAAATGAACGACCGTTACGCACGCGTCATGGGCGGCCGCGACGTGGCGCTCGTGGACGCACCGGTCTTCCTGGTCGGCCTCTACTGCGCCGTGTCTCCGTGGGTGCTGCACTTCACCACCTCGCAGTCCGCGCTGGTGACGCACAACCTGGTCATGGGCATCGCCATCGCCGTGCTCGGCCTCGGGTTCACCGCGATGCCGCAGCGGATGTACGGCCTGAGCTGGGCCATCTGCGCCATGGGTGCCTGGATGATCATCTCGCCCTGGGTGGTGGGCAGCAGCCCGGACACCGGCGTCATCCTCAACAACGTCATCATCGGCGGACTGACCGCCCTGCTCGGACTGGTCTGCGCGGGCGCGTCGATGAAAATGAGCCGAGGCCGCCGGTCCTAGCCGGTCCTCCCCGGGGAAGGGACCCCGCACGGAAGCCGACCGGACCGCGCGCCCGGTCGGCTTCCGCGTGTCTCAGCCCAGGGAGCTGTACGCGACAACGCCCCGCAGCACCTCGTCGACCGCCTTGCGGGCGCTCCTGGCCACCGAGCTGTTCTCCCGGGGCGCGGCGGCTGCCACCTGCCCCAGCACGTCGATGACCTGCTTGCACCAGCGCACGAAGTCACCGGCCGGCATGTCCGCCTCGCGCAGCACCTCGTCCAGCGAGCGGCCGGAGGCCCACATGTACACCGCCCAGGCGAAGCCGAGATCGGGCTCGCGCTGGCCCACCCCCTCCGCCTGGTTGATCTTGAAGTCCTCCTCCAGGGCGTCGAGCCGCCCCCAGATGCGGACCATCTCGCCCAGCGCGGTCCTCGCGGGCCCCGACGGCAGCTTCGGCGCGACCGCGTCGTCGGCCTGCCGCGCCTCGTACACCAGGGCGGAGACGCACGCCGCGAGCTCCGCCCCGTTCAGCCCCTCCCAGACGCCGGCGCGCAGGCACTCGCTCGCCAGCAGATCGAGCTCGCCGTAGAGCCGGGCGAGGCGCCGCCCGTGCTCGGTGACCTCGCTGCCGCGCAGGTAGTCCAGTTCGGTGAGCAGGGCCACGATCCGGTCGAAGGTGCGGGCGATGGTGTTGGTGCGCCCCTCGATGCGGCGCTCCAGCTGACGGGTGTCGCGCTGGAGCCGGTGGTAGCGCTCGGCCCAGCGCGCGTGGTCCTCGCGCTCGTCGCACCCGTGGCAGGGGTGGGCGCGCAGCTCGGCCCGCAGGCGCGCGATCTCGCGGTCGTCGGCGGCGGGGGCGCGCCCGCGGCGGTGCCGGTCCGGGACGATGTGCCCGGCCTTGGTCCGCAGCGCGGAGGCCAGGTCCCGGCGCGACTGCGGTGAGCGCGGGTTGAACGACTTGGGCACCCGCATCCGCTCCACGGCCTCCACGGGCACCGGGAAGTCGATCGAGGCGAGCCGCTTCACCTGCCGCTCGGCGGTCAGCACCAGCGGGCGGGGCCCGTCGTGGTACTCCATGCCGCGGTGCCCGTGCCCGTTGGTGCGGCCGGCCGGGAGCCCGGGGTCGAGGACGAGCGCGAGGCCGGCGAACTTGCCGGTCGGGACGTGGATGACATCGCCGGGCTTCAGCTTCTCCAGGGACGCGGCGGCGGCGGCCCGCCGCTGCGAGGCCCCCTGCTTGGCCAGCTCCGTCTCCCGGTCCTTGAGGTCGCGGCGCAGCCGCGCGTACTCCTCGAAGTCACCGAGATGGCAGGTCATGCCCTCGCGGTAGCCCTCCAGACCCTCCTCGTTGCGCTGGACCTGACGGGAGATCCCGACCACCGAGCGGTCCGCCTGGAACTGCGCGAACGAGGTCTCCAGGAGCTCGCGCGAGCGGTGCCGCCCGAACTGCTGCACCAGATTCACGGCCATGTTGTACGAGGGGCGGAAGCTGGAGCGCAGCGGATACGTACGCGTGCCGGCGAGTCCGGCGAGGGCGCCCGGGTCCATGCCGCGCTGCCAGAGCACCACGGCGTGGCCCTCGACGTCGATCCCGCGCCGCCCGGCCCGGCCGGTGAGCTGGGTGTACTCGCCGGGGGTGATGTCGGCGTGCTGCTCGCCGTTCCACTTGACGAGCTTCTCCAGGACCACCGAGCGGGCGGGCATGTTGATGCCGAGCGCCAGCGTCTCCGTCGCGAAGACGGCCTTGACGAGGCCCCGGACGAACAGCTCCTCGACGATCTCCTTGAACCTCGGGAGCATCCCGGCGTGGTGCGCGGCGATGCCCCGCTCCAGGCCCTCCAGCCACTCGTAGTAGCCCAGGACGTGCAGGTCCTCGGACGGGATGGACGCCGTCCGCTCCTCCACGATCTCCCGCACCAGCCGGCGGTTGTCGTCGTCGTTGAGCCGGAGCCCGGCGTGCAGGCACTGCTGGACGGCGGCCTCGCAGGCGGCCCGGCTGAAGATGAAGGTGATCGCGGGGAGCAGCCCCTCGGCGTCCAGCCGGTCGATGACCTCGGGGCGCGAAGGCGTCCAGATCCGGCTGCGCTGACGCCGCTCGCGCTCGCGGTCCGCCTCACGCACCATCTTGCCGCGCCGGCGCTCGCGCGGGTTGTACCCGCGCTGGTTCTCCATCCGGGCCAGGCGGACGAGGTCGGGGTTGACCTCGCGGCGGCCGGTGCCCCGGCCGCCGTGGTCGCTCTCCTCCTCGAAGAGGTCGTACATCCGGCGGCCGGCCAGCACGTGCTGCCAGAGCGGAACGGGCCGCTGCTCGGAGACGATCACCTCGGTGTCGCCGCGCACGGTGTCCAGCCAGTCGCCGAACTCCTCCGCGTTGGACACGGTCGCCGACAGGGAGACCAGGGTGACCGACTCGGGGAGGTGGATGATCACCTCTTCCCAGACGGCGCCCCGGAAGCGGTCGGAGAGGTAGTGCACCTCGTCCATGACCACGTGTCCGAGGCCGTTGAGCGCCTGGGAGCCCGCGTACAGCATGTTCCGCAGGACCTCGGTGGTCATGACGACGACCGGGGCGTCCGCGTTGACGCTGTTGTCACCGGTGAGCAGGCCGACCTTGTCGGCGCCGTAGCGCCTGGCCAGGTCGGCGAACTTCTGGTTCGACAGGGCCTTGATCGGCGTGGTGTAGAAGCATTTGCGGCCCTGCTCCAGGGCGAGGTGCACGGCGAATTCGCCGACGATCGTCTTGCCCGAGCCGGTGGGGGCGGCGACGAGCACGCCCTTCCCGGCCTCCAGCGCCTTGCACGCCTCGATCTGATACGGGTCGAGATCGAAGTCGTACATCTCGCGGAACGGCCCGAGAGCGGTCGCCTGCTCGGCCGCCCGGAGCCGGGAAGCCTGGTAGCGCTCAGCTGGTGAGAGGTCCTCTGTCATCTTGTTGTCGAGCCTACCCGCCACCTCTGACAGTGACGCGATCTTTAATCGCCCATGACAGAGGCCGGGGTGGCCCCCAGCACCTGTACGGCCTTCGGCACGCAGGCGGCGGTCAGCGGAAGCGCGCCGAGGGGTTCGCCGTCCGCGTACGCGGTGACGCCGACGGCTTCGAGGGTGACCGACGAGGCCCGGTGCACGGTGACGACGGGATGGCCGAGGTGCGTCCCCCTGTACACCCGGGGGAAGACCTTGAGCAGGGTCGTACGGCTGCACTCGCCGACCACCGTGATGTCGAAGAGGCCGTCAGCCATGTCCGCGTCCGCGCAGATGCGCATGCCGCCGCCGTACGAGGTGCCGTTGCCGACCGCGACGAGCGTCGCCCGGATCTCGCGCGCGGGCCCGCCGTCGAGCGACATGCGGTACGTGACCGGCTTGAAGGCGGCCAGCTCGGCGAGGATCGCCAGGTCGTACTTGAAGCGGCCGCCCACCCAGCGCATCCGGTTGCCCCGGTCGTTGACCCGGGAGTCGAAGCCGGAGGCGAGCACGGAGCCGAACCAGCGCTCCCCGGCCCGGCCGAGGTCGACCTCGCGCACGGGCGCCCGGCCCTTGAGCGCGTCGGCGGCCAGCCGGCCCGAGGCCTCCGGGTCGCGTATCGGCAGGCCCAGGGCGCGCGCGAAGTCGTTGCCCGTCCCCACCGCCACCACGCCGAGCGGGGTGAGCGTCCCGGCGACCGCCTGGAGGGCCAGCGACATGAGCCCGTCCCCGCCGACGGCTATGAGCGCGCCCGTGCCCCCCGCGACCGCGTCCCGGGCCCGGCGCAGCGCGTCGCCGGCGTCCTCGCCGAGGATCGTGCGTACGGAGAAGCCGGCCTCCCGCAACGCGGAAGCGGCCGGCTGCGCGGCTCGCGCGCCCCGGCCGCGTCCCGCGGTGGGATTGACGAAGAGGGTGATCTCGCTGGTCACCCGGGGACCCTACAAGGTCAGGTGATGTCGTCGTAACCGTCGCGCAGCGAGGACCGCCCGCCGTCGGCCTGGCCGGGCAGCGTGGGCGAGGCCGACACGTGCTCCATGTCGCCGATGTCCTCGGGGGTGAGGTCGAGCTGCGACGCCTCGTCGTCGTCCAGGTCGGCGTCCGGGTTCTTCCGCTTCCGGCGCCGGTCGTTGGCGATGCAGATGCCGAGGGCGATGAAGTACAGCAGCACGATGGGGGCGGCCAGCGTCAGCATCGTGAGCGGGTCACCGGTGGGCGTGGCCACCGCGGCGAAGACCGTGATGCCCATGACCATCGCGCGCCACCAGGAGCCGAGCCGCTTGGCCGTGAGTATCCCGGTGAAGTTCAGCAGGACGAGCAGCAGGGGCAGCTCGAAGGCGAGGCCGAACACGACCACCATGCGCGTGACGATGTTGAGGTAGTCGTCGATCGGCAGCAGGGGCTTCGTGTCGTCGGGGGTGAATTCCTGCAGCACGGCCGCCGTCTGCGGCATCAGGATGTAGGCGAGGGCGGCGCCGACCAGGAAGAGCGGGACACCGATGCCGACGAAGCTGAGCGCGTACCGCCTCTCGTGCTTGTGCAGGCCGGGGGCGAGGAACGCCCACAGCTGGTAGAGCCAGACCGGGGTGGAGAACACCACTCCTGCCATGAGTGAGACCTTGAGGGCGATGGAGAAGGGCGCGACGAAGCCCTGCACCGTCATCTCGGCGCACGGGTTGCCGTTGGACTGCCTCGTCTCACCATGGGCGCAGCCGACCGACTCCAGGACCGGATGGATCAGGAAGCTGATCAGGTCGTTGTAGAAGAAGGCCGTGACCGTGGTGATCACGAGGATCGCCACGACGGCGACCAACAGTCGGTTACGCAACTCTCGCAGGTGATCAGCGAGAGGCATCCGCCCCTCGCTGTCCTTCTCCTGCTTGCGGGCAGACTTGAGCAACCCACTTCCCTCGTCTCGTGCGGCGGCTGACGGAAGGGTCCGTCAGCGCGGTCAGCTCTGGGTGGTGGGCTTCGCTTCGCTCACCGGGCGGGAGCTGGTGACGTCACCGGGCGCGGCCTGGATCGTGCGGGCGGCGGCCTGCTGGGCGGCGGGGTCGGCGGCGTCGGTGGTGGTCACCGTCGGCTCGTCGTCCTTCTTCATGGCCTTGGCCTCGCTCTTGAGGATGCGGGCCGACTTGCCCAGCGAACGGGCCATGTCGGGAAGCTTCTTGGCGCCGAACAACAGCAGGATGACAGCGATGATCAATACGATCTCGAGAGGCTTCAGATTGCCCATGGTGTGCTTCCTTCTGGCTGAGGCGGCTGGAGGTGGGCTCGCTGCCCTTGAGTGGCGGATACACGTCCGACGATGCGCCGGCAGCGATCGTAACCCGCGGGAGTAAACGCGAGGCAATGCCCGTGCATACTTTCGATTGCGGCCCGCACCTCCCTGCCTGGGCCGTCTTGCAGCAGCGTACCTCCCGGGCCCTGGAAACAGGAGGCCGCGTCTACGGGCCCTCTAGGGCAGCGTCTTTCCCGTGGCGGCGAGCCGTTCGGCGGCGCGTTCCAGGTCGTCGGCGGCGCGGTTGATGCGCTCCGTGGTGCGGGTCACCTGGTGGCCGAGGCGCTGGGCCTCGACGAACACCCTGATGGCGAGCACGCCGAGCACGGCGATTCCGAGGAATCCCAGGGCGATGGCGAGCATGGGCCAGAACATGCGCGAGAAGCCTTTCAGGAGCCGGTGTGCAGACGCAGCGTCGGTACGCCGCCGTCGGTGAGGAGCTCCACTATCCGCTCCCCCGCCGGTTTGCGGACACACGCGGCGCAGTCGGGGCAGGTGAAGGAGTAGAAGGTGGTGCGGCTGGTCGCGCCGATCACCAGCCGGAACTCCGCCGCCGCCAGCTCGGACCGCGCGCGGCAGTCGGGGCAGGCGGCCTTGAAGCGCGCCGACTCCGGCACCGCAACGGTCGGTACGGCGGCGCGGCCCGGCAGCGCGGACAGGTGACCCATGTCTGCAGCCGTCCCTTCAGACCGTGCCGTCGTACGCGGCGAGCGCCGCCCGCGCCGCACTCCGCGCGCTCTCGGCCAGCTCCGGGGGCGAGACGATGCGCCCCTCCCGGCCGAGCCGCAGCGCGAGCCGGCGCAGTGAGGCCGGGTCCGGGGTCCGCAGGGTGATCCGCAGACCGCCGTCGGGCAGCTCCTCCGCCCGGTCGTGCGGGTAGTACTCGGCGACCCAGCGCCCGCCGGGGCCGACCTCGATGACGACTTCCGGGTCCTCGGCGGCCGGCTGGACCAGCCCTTCGGACAGGTCCCGCAGCTCCAGCTCGGGCGGGGCGGCGGGCTCGTCGAGCAGCCGGATCTCGGCGACCCGGTCGAGGCGGAAGGTGCGCCGGTCCTCGGAGGAGCGGCACCACGCCTCCATATAGGTGTGCCCGACGGCGAAGAGCCGGATCGGGTCCACCTCGCGCTCGGTGAGCTCGTCGCGGGCGGGCGAGTAGTAGCGCAGCCACAGCCGGCGCCGCTCCGAGATCGCCCGGTCCACCTCGGCGAAGACGCCGCCCTCGGACTCGAAGGTGACCGAGAGCCGGGAACTGGCGGCGCCCACCTCTCCGGCGGCGGTCTCCAGCTTGGCGGTGGCCCGCAGCAGCGCCTGCCGGTCGCTCTCGCGCAGCCCGGGCAGGGTCGCCACGGCACGGGCGGCGACCAGCAGAGCCGTCGCCTCGTCGGCGGCGAGCCGCAGCGGTTCGGCGACGTCGTCCGCGTTGTGCCACCAGATGCGGTCGCCGTCGGTGTCGATGTCGAGCAGGTCGCCGCCCCGGAAGCTGGTCCCGCACATGGGCAGCACGTCCAGGTCGGAGATCAGCTCGTCCTCGGTGATCCCGAAGGCCCGGGCGACGTCCTGGACGTGGGCGCCGGGGCGCTCACGGAGGTACGTCACCAGGGAGAGCATCCGGCGCGTCTGGTCGATGGCGTTCGTGGCCATGAATACGGTCCCCTCAGTCCTTGGCCACGGCGCGCAGCCGGTCCACCACGTCGGCCCGCAGGTCCTCGGGTCCGGTGACGACGACGTCGGGCCCGAACTCCACGAGCCAGGCGTCCAGGCCGTGTCCGTACGGGATCTCCAACTCGTCCCACCCGTTCCCGAGTTCCCGGACCGACAGGGCCCGGGCGCGCAGCGGGTAGCCGGAGTCGGTGCGGAGCCTGATCAGGGCGGTCCGGGTGGCCGTCTCGCCGGCCCAGCTCTCCACGGTCTCGCGGACGGTGACCACGTCGGGCACCTCGGCGGTGAAGGCGCCGGCCCGGGAGCGCACCTTTCCGGTGATCCGGGAGAGCCGGAAGACGCGCTCGGCGCCCCGCTCACGGTCCCAGCCGGCGAGATACCAGTGGCCGCGCCAGCATTCCAGGGTCCACGGCTCGACCTGGCGCTGCTCGGGCTGGGCGGCGTTGGCCTTGCGGTAGTCGAAGGTCACCGGGCGGCGGTCGCGGCAGGCCAGCATCAGGGGCTCGAACGCGGCCTCGTGGACGGGGATGCGGGGTTCGAGGGCGCTGTGCACCTCGTAGGCGTCCTCGGTCTCGGGCATCCCGGCCGCCCGCAGCTTCTGCAGGGCCCCGCTGGCCGCGCCGGCGAGGCGGGCCTGCTGCCAGACCTTCGCGGCCAGGCCGAGCGCGGCGGCCTCCTCGGCGTCCAGCGTGATGGGCGGCAGCCGGTTGCTGTCGCGGCGGGCGAGATAGCCGGTGTCGCCGTCCAGGTTCTCCACGGTCTCGATGACCAGGCCGAGCTCCCGCAGGTCGTCCTTGTCGCGCTCGAACATCCGGTTGAAGGCGTCGTCGGAAGCCGCTTCGAGGTACGCCTCGATGGAGCCGCGCAGCTCGCGCTTGCTGAGCGGGCGCCGGGTCCCCAGCAGACACAGCGCCAGGTTCATCAGCCGCTCGGCCTTGGCAATCGCCATCGACGCCCTTTCCCTTGTGCTCTACGACGCTCGACCGTACCGCCCCGGGGTGTCCGGACAAAAGCGAGGGCCCGCACCTCGCGGTACGGGCCCTGCTGCTCTTACCGCGGGCGGGATCAGACGGCGACCAGGTCGCAGACGAAGATCAGCGTCTCGCCCGGGGCGATCGTGCCGCCGCCGGCGCCGCGGTCGCCGTAGGCGAGGTGCGCGGGGATGGTCAGCTGGCGGCGGCCGCCGACCTTCATGCCCTGCACGCCCCTGTCCCAGCCCGGGATGACCTGGCCGGCACCGAGCTGGAACTGCAGCGGCTTGCCGCGGTTCCACGAGGCGTCGAACTCCTCGCCCGTGGAGAAGGCGACACCCACGTAGTGGACGGAGACGGTCTGGCCCGCCTCGGCCACCTCGCCATCGCCCTCCCAGAGGTCCTTGATCTCCAGATCGGCCGGCGGCTCGCCACCCGGGAAGTCGACCTCGGGCTTCTCGATGCTCACTGACTTGCTCCTCTTACTGATGAACTGGGCAACCGGGACAGTCTTACATCTTCGCCAGGATGTCCACGGCGAAGACCAGCGTGGAGTTGGCGGGCACGCCCGACTGCTCCTTGTCACCGAGGCCCTGGTCCGGCGGCACGACCAGCAGCACCCGGCTGCCGATCTTCTTGCCGACCAGGCCGTCCTTCAGACCCTTGAGCGTGACCTGCGCCAGGGGGAAGGTCTGCGTCTTGCCCGTGGTGTAGGTGTTGTCGAACTCCTTGCCGCTCTTCCAGATCTTGGCCACGTAGTTCACGACGACCGAGTCGGTCTCCTTGACCACGTCGCCCTTGGACTCCAGCACGTAGTCGGAGACCAGCTTCTTCGGCGGGTCGACCTTGCTCGGAACGGTGACGCTCGGCGCCTTGCCGTCGGTGTTGGTGCCCACCTTCGGCAGGTCGGTGTTGTCCTGGGCGACCGCGGTGCCCTTGGCCGAGGCCGGGATCTGCTTCGCCTTCAGGACGTCCACGACGAAGACCAGGGTGGCGTTCGGCTTGATGTCGCCCTGGCCCTGGGCCCCGTAACCGAGGTCCGGCGGGATGACGAGCTGGACCCTGCTGCCGACCTTCTGGCCGACCAGGCCCTTCTCCCAGCCCTGGATGACCATGCCCGCGCCGAGCGTCAGGTCGAACGGCTGCTTGCGGTCGAAGCTGTTGTCGAACGGCTTGGTGGAGTCGTACGCCTGGCCGAGGTAGTTGACCTGGGTCACGTCGCCGTTCTTCAGCTTCGCGCCGTCGCCCTCGCTGATGACCTTGGTCTTCAGCTCCTTGGGGGGCGTACCCGTGCCCTTGGCCAGGGTGGGCTTCTCGCCGAACTTCGCGCCCGCGGTGATGGCGGGGAAACCGCCCTTGGAAGGGGCGGACGCGGAGGCGGAAGCGGAGTCGGAGCCCTTGTCGTCGCTGCCGCAGGCCGCTGACGACAACAGCAGCAGGGGGACGACGAGAAGGCCGGCAAGTCGGCGCACTGGTTCCTCAGATCTCAGACGGCATATGTGGGGGACACGCCCCGGGGGTTCCGGGACCCCGCCACTCTAGGCCGTGCGAAGGGCCCCGTACGAGGAACGTACGGGGCCCGAGTCGCACCGGGTGCCGGGCGTGTCCTGCGCCTCACATACCCGCGATCAGCTTCTCCACCCGGTCGTCCACCGACCGGAACGGGTCCTTGCACAGCACCGTGCGCTGCGCCTGGTCGTTGAGCTTGAGGTGGACCCAGTCGACGGTGAAGTCCCGCCGCTGCTCCTGGGCCCGCCGGATGAAGTCCCCGCGCAGCCGCGCCCTGGTCGTCTGCGGGGGCACCGACTTGCCCTCGAAGATCTTCAGGTCGTTGCAGATGCGGGCGGCCTGCCCCTTGCGCTCCAGGAGGTAGTACAGCCCCCGCCGGCGGTGGATGTCGTGGTAGGCGAGGTCTATCTGCGCGACCCTCGGGTTCGACATGGTCATGTTGTGCTTGGCCCGGTACCGCTCGATGAGCTTGTACTTCATGACCCAGTCGATCTCGGTGTCGATCCGGTCGAGGTCCTCGGCCTCGATCGCGTCGAGCGTGCGGCCCCACAGTTCGAGGACGCGCTCGACGTTGCCCGTGCGGATGCCGCGGCGGTCCACAAAGTCCACGGCCTTCTCGTAGTACTCGCGCTGCACCTCTATGGCCGACGCCTCCCGGCCACTGGCGAGGCGGACCTTGCGCTGCCCGGTGGTGTCGTGGCTGACCTCGCGGATCGCCCGGATCGGGTTCTCCAGGGTCAGGTCGCGCATCACCGTGCCCGCTTCGATCATGCGGAGCACCAGGTCGGTCGCGCCGACCTTGAGCAGCATGGTCGTCTCGGACATGTTGGAGTCCCCGACGATGACGTGGAGGCGGCGGTAGCGTTCCGCGTCCGCGTGCGGCTCGTCGCGGGTGTTGATGATCGGGCGGGAACGCGTCGTCGCGGAGCTGACGCCCTCCCAGATGTGCTCGGCACGCTGGCTGACGCAGTAGACCGCGCCCCGTGGGGTCTGGAGCACCTTGCCGGCGCCGCAGATCAGCTGCCTGGTGACGAGGAAGGGAATGAGGATGTCCGCGAGGCGGGAGAATTCCCCGTGCCGGGCGACGAGATAGTTCTCGTGGCAGCCGTAGGAGTTTCCCGCCGAGTCGGTGTTGTTCTTGAAGAGATAGACGTCGCCGGCGATTCCCTCCTCGTGCAGGCGGCGTTCGGCGTCGACGAGCAGGCCCTCGAGAATGCGCTCGCCGGACTTGTCGTGGGTGACCAGCTCGGTCAGGTTGTCGCATTCGGGGGTTGCATATTCCGGATGCGATCCCACGTCGAGGTAGAGGCGGGCGCCGTTCCGCAGAAAGACATTGCTGCTGCGGCCCCATGACACAACACGGCGGAAGAGGTAGCGCGCCACTTCATCAGGAGACAGTCGGCGCTGTCCCCTGAACGTGCACGTGACGCCGTACTCGTTCTCCAGCCCGAAAATGCGGCGGTCCATGACTGAACATTACGCCTGATGGCCCGAGCTGAAACCGGGTTCGACGGCACCGTTTCGATCATTTTCCGATCCTCGCACCGCTACGGCGGTACGGGGCGGAGCCGCGAGCACCCTCCCGGTGGCCAGCAGCACCAGCAGGGCCGCCACTCCACCGGCCCCCGCGACCGCGAAGCTCCACGCCGTCCCGCCCAGTTCGACGGCCGGACCGGCCACCGCGGTCCCCACGGCCGCGCCCACCCCGAAGGTCGTCACGAGCCACGAGAACGCCTCCGTCACCGTCCCGCGCGGGGCGTGCCGGTCGACCACGATGAACGAGCACGCGACGGCCGGCGCGAGGAACACCCCGGAGACGGCCGCCAGCACGGTCATCGCGACCGGGCCGGGCGTCAGCACCAGCGGCAGATAGCCCACCGCGAGCAGCGCCACGATCACCCGCAGCCGCCGCTCCGGCGCCCCCGCCCACTGCCGCGCCCCGTAGACCGCCCCGCCGATCAGGGCACCGAGGCCGAGCGCGGCCATCAGCCAGCCGTACACCGACTCCCGCCCCTGGTCGTCGGCGTACGCCATCGCGGCCACGGTGATCGAGCCCAGCGCGAGGCCCACGAAGAAGAACGAGCCGAGCAGTGCCAGCAGGCCGGGCGAGCGCAGCGCGCCCAGCCAGTGCGCCTCGCGCGGGGCGGAGCGCCAGGCCCGCGAGGGCTCGGAGAGCACGACCGACAGCGCGCCGAGCACCCCGATCGCATTGATGACCAGCAGCGCCGTGGCGGGCGACCAGAGGGCGGTCAGGAGCGTCACGAGCAGCGGGCCCGCCGTGAACATGACCTCCTGCGCGACGGCGTCCATGGCATAGGCCCGGTGCACCCGGTCCTCACCGCCCAGCACGCTCGGCCACAGCGCCCGCAGGCCGCCCTCCAGCGGGGGCGTGAAGAGACCGGCCACGGCCACCGCCGCGTATGCGAGCGGGAGCGAGCCGGTCCCCGCCACGGCGAGGAGCGCCATGCCGAGTGCGGAGACGACGGCGGCGGGCAGTTGGACGCGCGGTTGCCCGTACAGGTCCACCGCCCGGCCGAGCAGGGGCTGCCCGACCGCCGTGGCCAGCCCGTACACCGCCGCGAGCGCGCCCGCGATGCTGTAGCTGCCGCCCTCGGCCCGGACGAACAGCACGATCGCGATGCTCGCGGTGCCGTTCGGCAGCCGGCCCACCAGGGTGCCCGTCAGCAGCCTGGCGGCGTGCCGCGCCCGGAGGATGTCCAGATATCCCGCGGCCATGTCCCGCCCCTCTCCCTCGGGTGCCTGTGCGGGCCTGCGAGGTTTTACGTATAACTTCGGGGTTCATACGTACCATGAGCCCGTCCCCAGGTCCACCTCACGGGCCTGCACCGAACGGCCCGGAGGCCCGCGTGACCAGCCCCGCACCACCCGGGCCGCCCCGGCCCACCAGCCGGGACGTGGCCCGGGCCGCCGGCGTCTCCCAGGCCACGGTCTCGCTGGTGCTCGGCGACAAATGGCGGGGCCGGGTCTCCGAGTCCACCGCGGACCGGGTCCGCGACGCCGCCCGCGGCCTGGGCTACCGGCCCAACCTCGCCGCCCGCAATCTGCGCCTCGGCCGCACCCGGACGGCCCTCCTGGTCGTCCCGGCCCTCACCAACGAGTTCTTCGCCCAGGTGTACACCGGAGCCGCCTCGGTCGCCGCCGAGCACGGCTTCGGGGTCGTCCTCTACCCCTCCCCCGACGGCACCGGCCCGGCCCGCGACCCCTTCCCGTCGGCCCGGGCCGCGCTGGACGGGGTCATCGCCTCCTCCATGGCCGCCGACGCGCTCGACGCCCTGCACGGCGCGGACGTCCCCCTCGTGATGCTGGACAGCGACCCCTCGGCGCCCGGGCCCGCCGCCCGGGTCAACCTCGACATCGCCGACGGGATGCGCCAGGTGGCCCGCCATCTGCTCGCCCTCGGCCACCGGCGCTTCCTCCACCTCGCCTCGGCCGTCGACACCTGGACCTTCGTCTGCCGGGCGGACGCCCTGCGCGAGGAGCTGGGCCGGACCCCCGGCACCGCGGTCCGCACGGTGACCTCGGAGCTGGACGTACGGGCGGGGCGGGACGCGGCGGAAGAGGCGCTCGGGCTGCCCGGGCCCCGGCCGACCGCGATCGTCTGCGACGACGACATCCTGGCGGCGGGCGCGTGCAAGGCGGCCCGCCGGTTCGGGCTCCGGGTGCCGGACGACCTCTCGGTCACCGGCTTCGACGACCTGGCCCTGGCCACCGCGGTGGAGCCGGAGCTGACCACGGTCCGGCTGCCCGCCGTGCGGGTCGGCGAGCGCGGCATGGCCGCCCTGCTGGCGGTCCTCGACGGCCGGGGCGCCGAGCCGGGCAGCCTGCCGGTGCGGCTGGTCGTCCGGGGCTCGACGGGGCCGGTGCCGGGAGGCGCGGGCGCGTGACGGAGCCCCGGTCCGCCTGCGGGCGGACCGGGGATCGGCGGGCCGGGGTGGCGGTCGCTACTCCACGTCGCCGCCGGAATCCGTCGTGTCGGTCGTGGCCGTCGGGCTGTCCGAGGCGGTGTCGCCGTCCTCGGCGTCGGACGGGGCGTCGGTCGGCGTCGACGCGGCGGCCTCCGCTTCGAGGAGCCGGGCCAGCTGCCGGCCGACGATCCGCTTGAACTTGCGCTGCTGCGGCCGTGTGCGGTCCAGGACCGCGACCTCCAGCCGGTCGGCGGGGATCTCCCGCTCGCTGCCGTTGGGGTCGCGGGACAGCGCCTGCACCGCCAGCTTCAGCGCCTCGGCGAGCGACATCCCGTCGCGGTGGCGCTGGTCGAGGAAGGTGCTGATCTGCTCCGCGTTGCCGCCGACCGCGACCGAGCCGTGCTCGTCCACGATCGAGCCGTCGTGCGGCAGCCGGTAGATCTGGTCGCCCTCGGGCTCGGCGCCCACCTCGGCGACGACGAGCTCCACCTCGTACGGCTTCTCGGCCGCGCTGGAGAAGATGGTGCCGAGCGTCTGCGCGTAGACGTTCGCCAGTCCACGGGCAGTCACGTCGTCGCGGTCGTAGGTGTAACCGCGCAGATCCGCATAACGGACTCCGCCGATGCGGAGGTTCTCGTACTCGTTGTACTTTCCGGCGGCGGCGAAACCGATCCGGTCGTAGATCTCGCTGAACTTGTGCAGCGCGCGGGACGGGTTCTCGCCGACGAACACAATTCCGTCGGCGTACTGCAGCACAACCAGGCTGCGACCGCGGGCGATACCCTTCCGGGCGTATTCCGCCCGGTCGGCCATGGCCTGCTGAGGTGAGACATAGAACGGCGTCGACACCGGCTATCCGTCCCTTTCTGTCAGTGGCGGGAGCATCGAAGGAGCTGGATACGGACGCGTACTCAGAGCAGCGCGGCGCGCGGGCCGTCGGGCTGTTCCAGGCGGCGTTCCAGAATCGAGCGGGCGATCTCGGAGGATTCCGCGTCGGTCAGCTTCCGGAAGCCCTCGTCCGTGATGACGGTGACGATCGGATAGATACGGCGGCCCACGTCCGGACCGCCCGTCGCCGAGTCGTCGTCCGCCGCGTCGTACAGCGCCTGCACGACCAGCGTCAGCGTCTCCTGCTCCGTCAGGTCGTCGCGGTAGAGCTTCTTCATCGAGCCCCGGGCGAAGATCGAACCGGAACCGGTGGACGCGTAGCCGACGTGCTCCTCGGAACGCCCGCCGGTGACGTCGTAGCTGAAGATGCGCCCGCGCTCGCGGTCGATGTCGTAGCCGGCGAAGAGCGGGACGACGGCGAGGCCCTGCATGGCCATCGCCAGGTTGCTCCGGATCATCGTGGAGAGCCGGTTGGCCTTGCCCTCCAGGGAGAGCTGGGCGCCCTCCACCTTCTCGAAATGCTCCAGCTCCAGCTGGAAGAGCTTGACCATCTCCACGGCGAGACCCGCCGTACCGGCGATGCCCACCGCCGAGTACTCGTCGGCCGGGAAGACCTTCTCGATGTCGCGCTGCGCGATCATGTTCCCCATGGTCGCCCGCCGGTCACCGGCCAGGACGACACCGCCGGGGAAGGCCGCGGCCACGATCGTCGTGCCGTGCGGCGCCTCGACGGCGCCCTTCATGGGCGGCATCTGCCGGTTGCCCGGCAGCATCTCCGGCGCCTGGTCGGACAGGAAGTCCATGAAGGAGGACGATCCCGGCGTCAGGAAGGCAGCTGGTAGACGCCCGGTGCTACGAGTGTTGGCTTCCACGCGTTTCCCTCCACGTATGCGGCTGCACGCCTTATGGCATCCGGCCGGTCCTTGAGCTGCCCCAGGGCTGCGTTGCAGCTGAAGCACAGTACGCCCCGGACCCTACCCGTCTGATGACAGTGATCCACATGCTCCGCCGGAGCAGTTAAACAGATGCAGCACACGCCCTGCTGAGCCGCGATCAGTTCGTCAACCTCAGCCGGACTCAGACCGTACTTGCGCTGAAAGTAGGCGACCCGATTGCGCTCCGCGCGGCACGGACGGCAGTAGCTCGCCCAGCCATCGGAGGACGACCTGTTCCGTTCCCACTGGTCGTGCGGCTTCACCTCACCGCACTGCGGGCAGCGCTTGTGCCCTCGGGGGACCGGCACCTTGACACGAACGGACTTGCCCCTGGCCTCCTGGCGCTGCCGGTAGTACTCGGCCGAGCACTCCCGGCAGTACGCCTGAAGGCCATCCCGCATCGCCCTGTTACTGGCGAAGGACTCCGTCGGCAGAGTCCTTCGACAGCGGGAGCATTGTTTCCTCGCAGGAATATCGGACATTAAGTCCTATTCCCCGCCTTTCTGAACAAATGACCTCACGAAATCCTCGGCGTTCGACTCGAGCACGTCGTCGATCTCGTCGAGGACGTCGTCCACGTCGTCGCTCAGCTTCTCCTGGCGCTCCTTGAGGTCCTCGGAAGCCTGCGCGTCCTGCGCCTGCTCCTCGACCTCCTCCGTGGAGCGCGTCGCCTTCTGCTGTCCGCCGCCGGTGTCCTTGGTCGCCATCTAGCTCACCCCGCTCGGTTCGAAGCACTTGATCAGACCCTACCCATGGGGTCCGACATTGGCCCGGTACTTGTCTCAACGTCCGGAGGTCATCGGAATGATTCCCAGCCGGAAGCCCTTTCAGGCGCTCTCAGCCCCCTGAGAGGACCTGGACCAGCTCCTGCGCCGTACGGCACCGGTCCAGGAGGGATTTCACGTGCTCCCGGGTGCCCCGCAGGGGCTCCATCGTGGGCACCCGCTGGAGGGAGTCCTGGCCCGGCAGGTCGAAGATGACCGAGTCCCAGGAGGCCGCGGCGACGTCGTCCGCGTACTGTTCGAGGCAGCGGCCGCGGAAGTACGCCCTGGTGTCCTCGGGCGGCGCCGTACGGGCCCGCTCGACCTCCCGCTCGTCCAGGAGGCGTTTCATCCGGCCGCGGGCCACCAGACGGTTGTACAGCCCCTTGTCCTGCCGTACGTCCGCGTACTGCAGGTCCACCAGGTGCAGCCGGGCGGCGTCCCAGTCCAGGCCGTCGCGGCGCCGGTAGCCCTCCATGAGCTGCCGCTTCGCCACCCAGTCCAGCTCACCGGCCAGGCTCATCGGGTCGTTCTCCAGCCGGTTCAGGGTGTCCTCCCACCGGCTGAGGATGTCCTTGGTCTGCTCGTCTGCGTCCGCCCCGTACCGTTCCTCGACGTACTTGCGGCCCAGCTCGAAGTACTCCATCTGGAGCTGCACCGCGGTGAGTGTCCGGCCGCTGCGCAGCGTGATCAGCTGCTGGAGCCCGGGGTCGTGGGAGACCTGGTGCAGGGTGCGCACCGGCTGGTCGACGGCCAGGTCGACGTTGATGAAGCCGTCCTCGATCATGGACAGGACGAGCGAGGTGGTGCCGAGCTTCAGATACGTCGAGATCTCGGAGAGGTTGGCGTCGCCGATGATCACATGGAGCCGGCGGTACTTCTCGGCGTCCGAGTGCGGCTCGTCGCGGGTGTTGATGATGGGGCGCTTGAGCGTGGTCTCCAGGCCGACCTCGACCTCGAAGTAGTCGGCGCGCTGGCTGAGCTGGAAGCCGTGCTCGCCGCCGTCCTGGCCGATCCCGATCCGTCCGGCGCCGGTGACCACCTGGCGCGAGACGAAGAACGGCGTCAGGTGGCGCACGATGTCCGAGAACGGGGTCTCCCGCTTCATCAGGTAGTTCTCGTGCGTCCCGTAGGAGGCGCCCTTGTTGTCGGTGTTGTTCTTGTAGAGGTGGATCGGCTGGGCGCCCGGGAGCTGCGCCGCGCGCTCGGCCGCCTCGGCCATGATCCGCTCGCCGGCCTTGTCCCAGAGGACCGCGTCCCTGGGGTTGGTGATCTCCGGGGAGCTGTACTCGGGGTGCGCGTGGTCGACGTAGAGCCGGGCCCCGTTGGTGAGGATGACATTGGCCAGGCCGATGTCCTCGTCCGTGAGCTGGCTGGAGTCGGCGGTCTCGCGGGCGAGGTCGAAGCCTCGCGCGTCCCGCAGCGGATTCTCCTCCTCGAAGTCCCAGCGGGCGCGGCGCGCCCGGTGCATCGCCGCCGCGTAGGCGTTGACGATCTGGGACGAGGTGAGCATGGCATTGGCGTTGGGGTGTCCGGGGACGGAGATCCCGTACTCCGTCTCGATGCCCATTACTCGCCGTACGGTCATGCGGCCCTCCTTGCCCGGCGGCGCTCCCTTCCGGGGCGGCGCTCAAGTACCGCTGCTTGTTCGGTGCGTGCGCGGTCTGCCCGTCCCGCGCTGCGTGAACGGGTGGTACGCCTGAGCCTAGAACGCCCGCGTGCCGGTGGGGAGATCAATCGCGTCGTCATTGCCGCGGTGTCGCCCGCGGACGGCCGGAAAGCAACCGGCTGCGGAGGCCCGGAGTCTTGCCGAAACCTCGGTGGCGTCCGGCCGCCTTCGCGAAGATCAGCTGCCAGGGTCCGGCCAGTCGTACGAATGGCTGGAACGGGCTGGCTGCCAC